>JBFLKI010000337.1:0-3037 GCA_040883135.1 Desulfotignum sp.
GCGGAAGCGGCCTTGCCGTCCGCATTCCCCCGGGGTTCTTCCGGATCTGCGGTATCCTCCAGCTGATCGAATGCCATTCTTCCTGAAAACAGGGCATCAAACCGGGCGATGAATTGCCGCTGCTCCGAGGTGGCGGCCATTCCTTTCACCGGATAAATCAGTTTTTCTTCCGGATCGAAGACAAACACATTTCGAACCAGGGGGTTGGATTTTTCCCAGTCTTGAAGGGTTTGTTTCAGCACACCCGGATCGATCGCCATCAGAGACTGGACCAGATTGTCCTTTACGGTGTCAACGGTCACGTGGATGGTTTCGGATATGGCGGCGGCACGTTCCATCAGCGCTTCCTGTGCGGACCGGCTGATCCGGTCCTGCTCATGGGACAGCAGGCGGTAGGCCGCACCTGACATGAACAGCGTGGGCACCAGAATCAGTGCCCAGAAAAAAATAATGGATCGCATCCGTGTCATACCTGATGCCATATCATTTTTTCACCTATTGTGAAAGCTGCTGGTTTTTTTGTTGATACGACTGGGTCCGCAGAATTTTCCGGCTTTTCTTGCTCATCCCTTTTTCCTCGATTTGATCGGCCTGATCCGCAATCGCTTCCGCCTCTTTGATCAGTTCCGGGTCTTCGTAAAGACGGCCGACCTGTTTGAGCTTTTCAGCGGACTGTTTGAGTGCCGTCACCGCTTCAGGCTGTCTGCCCTCGTCTGACAATTCAATGGCTTTTTCCTGGGCCAGGGCCTTCAGGTTCAACTGGTATTCCCGGACCACGTCCCTGTTGGCTGATTGTTCCACCAGAACAGAATCATGACTGAATGAAACATGGGAAGTCCCCTGGGAAACCGCTGGTCGATTACTGTAAGGATTCTGATAATGGACATCCGCCTGGGCGATTTTCAATTGATCTCCCTCCCTTGCGGCGGGCAGCCTGACCTCCACCAGGGCATATTTTTCCTGATCCCCATACAGCTGATTCATGAACAGCTCGATCTTCTGCCCCATGATCCTGCCTTCTCGACCGATGATATCCACGGGCTGCACTTCGTCGGGCAGGGTAATGGTGACATGTACCTGGGTAGCCACCACATTGAGGACATCGCCGAGTTCCGCGGCAAAGATCCGCGGCAGGTCCACCCCGGATTCCACAAAATAGGTGTTGCCGTCACTGTTCTGGGCCAGCCGGGCCATCAGGTCTTCATTGTAATCCGTACCCACCCCGACCGTTGTCACGGAGATGTTTTCCTTGAGCAACGCAGCCCCCAGCCGTCCTAAGTCTTCGGGCATCCGCGGGCCGACATTGGCAAGTCCGTCAGACAAAAGCACGATGCGATGGATGTAATCATTTTCCAGATTTTTTCTGATCTCTGCCGCCCCCTGGCTGACCCCGCCGAACAGCGCGGTGTTGCCGCCGGCCTGAATTTTTTCGATGGTACGGATGATTCGATCGACATACCCGGCGCTCTGGGCCGGAACAATGGTATGTACGTTGGTATCATATACCACGACACTGAACACGTCCTGGCTGCCCAGCCGGCTGAGCGCTTCAACGGCAGCCGCCTTTGCCTGCTCGATTTTCGACCCGTTCATGGATCCGGACTGATCCAGAACCAGGGCCAGATTCACCTTCGGCCGCCGAATGCCGGCCGGTGCGGGCGGGGCAGCCAGCGTCACTTTCAGCACCACGTTCTGTGATTCGCCTGCGGGCAGGACGGCCCGGTCTGTCTCAACGGTGCAGATTACTTTTGATGAGAGCGTTTCCGCCGGTGCCATCCCCGCAACCATCATCACCGCCATCAGCACGGCGATTGTCAGCAACGCCCTTCTGTTTTTTTGAATGCCATGTGCCATAATTTTTCTCCCCTGCTGTGAGTTGATTTTTGCAGGCCAGTTGTAACCTCCTTTGTCCTGCATCCAAAACCAACCTACACAACTGCCACACATGATGTGTCATCAACACGTAAACAGGTTGTAAAAAACTTGTAAAAACGGATCAGAAGCAGCAGGGCAATGCTCCGATATCCTGCCATGAAGCGACCCGAATGATGCCCGGGTGCTCTGCCGGCCGGGCATTCCAGGGACGGTCATACAGCAATACCGGAATATTCATTTGTTCTGCAAGGAACCGGGCGGTCTCTAAAGAGTCTTCCACCGCCAGATCATAATGGCTGGTCATCAGCTGCGTCTTGGAGATCACTCCGGGATGATCATCACCGTTCCGGTTGTATTTGTCCACCATGATAAACTCGGTGTAGGCAATCCGGTGACGGTCCAGCCAGGCCAGGGAGGGTTCCCGTGCCAAAGGGGGGCGGCCGGTCACAATGTCCACCCGGTGACCGGCATCGAGCCAGCGGGCCAGCATCTCCCCGGCGCCGGGCACCGGCTCAAAGCCCATCAACATGCCGGGCTGGTGAATCCGGTCAAAAAAATGCCGGTACTCCCTGTCTGTCAGCTTGAAAGACACCTTCAGATCAAAGCAGGTCAGATCCTCGAACCGGACTTTTCGCCCGAACTCCTGTTCAATGATTGCACTGTAAGTATCGGTTGTTCTGGAGATCACATCATCCAGATCCACGTAAATTCGTTTCATGCTCAAACCATAGCATAGGACGGAAAAATGAGGAATACCCTGATAGTCGACCCAAGGCAAATCTTTTGCCTTGCCATCTGACACACTTCCTGATTCAATGGCCGCCATGAAAATTATCCAAGCCCGAACAGACCATGTGTATATCGAACAGTTCCAGGCGCTGCCCGGCCAGGCCTGGACCCTTCTGGGAACCAACCGGTCCGGGATTGACGATTTTTTTGATCTGGTTGCCGGCAGGCCCTTCAACGGATGCGTACAGGAACTGTCATTGCCGGATCAACCAGGCGTGGTGTCCTTCAAGGACCAGCAGGCCGTGTACGAATCCGAGCTGAAAAAAGACCAGACCGATTTTATGGACCGGCTGGATCCCGGCACCCCGGCCAGGGATTTTCTGAAACATATTGAGCGGCATGCCGATCTGATCCAGGCCCTGGGCATGACGGA
>JBFLKI010000338.1:0-8549 GCA_040883135.1 Desulfotignum sp.
AAAAACGTCTTAAAAACCGTATCGAAAGACGGCTCACCGGACATAGAGAAACCAGGAACATAGAATATGAACTGGTCACCAAACATGGAAAACAGTTGTCCGTTGCCATTACACTTGACTTTGTCGATGAAGAAAGGAAATTGCGGCAAGCGCTGGTGGTCATTCATGATATTTCCTGGCGCAAAAAAATGGAAAAAGACAGAATCGAAGCCCAGAAGCTGCTGGCTGAACAGCAGAAGCTGGCCTTGATCGGCCAGGTGGCCGGAAAAATGGCCCATGATTTTAACAACATTCTCGGGGTGGTCATGGGCAATATCGAATTGATGCTCATGGATCTTGAAGATTCAGACATACGCAACACGTTGAAAAGAATACTGGATCATACAGAAAAAGGGAAGTACCTGACCCGGAACCTGATCGCATTTGCCAAGAATCAGGAACCCAGGCAGAGATATTTTTCGCTCAATGAAAAGATTGATTTGGCAGTGGCCCTGATGAAAAAAGATCTGGGTGGCATCCAGGTCAAACGCATGTATGCGTCTGACCTGCCGGAAATCTTAGCGGATCCGGGCATGATCGAGCAGGTTCTGGTCAATCTGTTGCAAAATGCGATTCATGCACTTTCCAAAACAAAGGAACCTGAGATTGCTCTTAAGACATTTATTCATGAAGCTTGCATCTGTTTTGAAATCAAAGATAACGGATGCGGAATTCCTGAAGTACACATCAACGATATTTTTACCCCCTCCTTTACGTTGAAAGGCGGGAGAGATGCCTCCGGTGCTTATGCTCCGGGTATCAAGGGCACGGGTTACGGCATGTCCAACATACAAAAATATGTGCATCAGAACAAAGGGACCATTGATGTTACATCCGTTCAAGGGCGGTGGACCTGCGTGCGAATCTTTTTTCCGGTGATTGACAAACAGCTGACAGATGAAGAAAAGACAAAAATTGCCGCAACCGTTACCCGCACCGGCCAGCGAATACTGCTGGTGGAAGATGAACCTGATATTTCCGAAACCCAATTGCGGGTTCTGTCCCAGCCTCCCTGTCATCATCAGGTGGATTGGGTTGACAACGGCACACAGGCCATGGATCTGTTTGATCGGAACCGTTATGATCTGATCAGTCTGGATTACATGCTCTCCGATTCAGTGACCGGGATGGATGTCTTTCGCCACATCCGGAGCACCAATCCTTCCGTGCCGGTATTGTTTGTATCGGGCAACATTGAATTTATCGAGGCCATCAAACCTTTGATGGAAAATGACCGGTATGTGGACCATCTGTCCAAACCCTGCCGCATGAAAACATATATTGAGCATGTCAACCAGCTGCTGGCCGGATAAAATCAAGCCCCCAGGTAAGCTTTCTTTACATCCGGATTGTCCAGGAGTTCGTCGGTAGGACCTTCCAAAACCAGGGAACCGTTTTCAATGACATATCCCCGCTGGGCAAACTTCAGGGCCAGGCGGGCGTTCTGTTCCACCAGAAGAATGGTGGTACCCAGTTTGTTGATCTCTTTGAGGGCATCGAACATATCCAGCATGAGCAGCGGGGCCAGACCCATGGAAGGTTCGTCCAGAAGCATCATCTGATGGCCGGACATGTAGGCCCGGCCCACCGCCAGCATCTGCTGCTCGCCGCCTGACAGGGTGCCGGCCAGCTGGTGACGCCGTTCCTCAAGGCGCGGGAACAGGTCGAACACCCATTTTCGGTCTGTTTCGACGGCATCTTTGTCTTTTCTGGCAAAACAGGCCAGGCTCAGGTTTTCGGTTACCGTCAGGTTGCCGAATATTCGCCTGCCTTCAGGGACATGGGAGATGCCCAGTTTGGAAACGACCTTGTCAGCGGAATATTTGATGATGTTCTGTCCGTTGAATTCCATGACAGACCCGGCTTCACAGGGGATCATTCTGGAAATGGCCCGCAGGGTGGTACTTTTGCCGGCGCCGTTGGCCCCGATAATGGTCAGAATTTCCCCGGCGGTCACTGAAAAGTTGATGCCGTGAAGGGCTTTGATATTGCCGTAGGACACTTTCAGGTTTTGAATGTTGAGCTGCATCAGGTCATATCCTCCTTGCCCAGGTAGGCCTCGATCACTTGGGGATTGTTCTGGATTTCTTCAGGCGGACCTTCGGCGATCACCTCTCCGAATACCAGAGTCTGGATGTGTTCACACAGTTCCATGACAAACTTCATCCGGTGTTCGATCAGAAAAATGGCCACGTTGAAATCCTTGTGTACCTGACGGATGATGCGGATCATTTTCACCAGTTCATCGGGTGTCATACCGGCAGTCGGTTCATCCAGAAACAGTACCTTGGGCTGGGTGGCCATGGCCCGGGCCATTTCCACCCGGCGCTGGGCACCATAGGGCAGATTGGTCACCAGAAGGTCGGCATATCGGGTGATGTCGAACAGTTCCATTAGTCGATGGGCGTTTTCGATAACCTGTTCTTCCTGTTCCCGGCAGGCCCGGGTATTGAAAAAAGCACCCATCAGCCCGTAATTCATCTGAGAATAATGGGCCATGCGGATATGGTCCAGCACATTCATGTGCCGCCACAGCGCCAGGTTCTGGAAAGTCCTTCCCAGGCCCATGGCAGCGATTTCATTGGTTTCAAGACCTTTGATGTTTTTGTTCTCCAGCAGGATCTCACCCTCAGACGGTGTATATACCCCCGTTATCAGGTTGAAAACTGTGGTCTTACCTGCCCCGTTGGGGCCGATGAGCCCGACGATCTGTCGGGGGGCAATGGTGAGATTATAGTTGTGAACCGCCCGCAGCCCGCCGAAATAATGGGTCATGTGTTGAACGCTCAGCAGCGGGATCATGAGGACACTCCTTGCTTGTTTTTATGTTTGGCTTCAAGCAGTTTTTTTGTATTGAGTTCCGTAAACGAAATCAGTCCGTAGGGCCTGAATATCATGACAAAAATCAGAATCAAAGGGATGATGATCCACTTGAACAGTTCCAGGGGCCGCAGGGCCTCGCCCAGAACATTAATGCTTACCGCCCCCACAATGGACCCCAGAATCGAGTTGAGTCCGCCGAAATATACCATGGCCAGGATTTCCGCCAGACGGTTGATGCTGAACATGCCCGGGTTGATGTAAGTGAGCACATGGGCGAACAGCCCGCCGGCGATGCCGGCCCAGAATGCGCCGAACATGAATGCAGTCATTTTTGTTTTCCGGGTTTTGATGGTCATGGATTCTGCGGCCGCCTCATCGTCTCTCACCGTGTTCAATGCCTTACCGTAAATGGAGGTCACAAAATTGTGAATGATCCAGATGCACAGCAGGGTCCAGACAAAAATGACCGGCAGAGACGCCAGGTCCGGCTGGCCACCCATGCCTCTGGCCCCACCGATAATATGCAGATTTTCAACGGCGGATTTGACAATGAACATGAAGGCCAGGGAGATAATGGCCAGATAATCCCCCCGGGTCCGGAAGGACGGAATGGCCACAGCCAGGGATCCGATTGCAGCAGCGGCCCCGCCGATGACCAGTACCAGGGGAAAAAGATATGGTGCCAAAACCGGGGACAGCAGGGCGGATCCGAAAATTTTGTCGTTGGTGAACAATACCAGGGTGAGAATCGAGGACACATAAGCCCCCAATGCCATGAATCCGGGATGGGAGCATGAAAATTCTCCCTGGTATCCATTGATGACGTTGATGCTAACAGTCAGAATAATGGAAATCAGAGAGAGTTTGACCACCAGAACCCGGTAGTCGTTGATGCCGGCCCATACGTGAAGGATGGCATAAAAAAATATCAGATGTATCACCGCAGACAGCCACAGGGGCAATTTTTCCAGCAGAGCCGCACCCTGGTTGGTAATGGGACTGGTCAGTTTTGCCACCACCAGCACCGGAATGATGTAAACGACCAGATCATAGGCCAGGGCACCGGGTATCATCAATGGCTGTTTGAGCATGATCAATGCGCCGAACAATACCGGAATCTTTGGCAGTCCCAGATAATAGGAGATATAATCATATCCCCAGAAATATTCGATCAGCACCGCTGTAAAGATGCCCAGAAACCAGCCCAGCATGGGGACAGTCGAAAATATTAGTCGAAATTTTTTTACAATTCCCATTTGACGTTCCTGTGTGTGTTGGGTCAACAGAAATTAAAGCCGCAGTTTGGTACTGTGTTCCATACCGAAAAAGCCCCTGGGCCGGAAGGTCAGGATGATCAGGATAATGGAATAGGCGATGAGATCCCGCAGGGTGGATGGAAAAATCGTGGCCACGAAAATCTCGATGAATCCCAGCAGGTATCCAGCCAGGGCCGCCCCCTTGATGGAGCCGCGGCCTCCCAGAATGGCGGCCACAAAGGCTTTCCATCCCAGCAGCACCCCCATGTACGGATCCAGAATCGGGTATGCCTGGCCGTACAGAATCCCGGCCACGGATGCGAGACCGGCGCCGACCGCAAACGTCAACGGTGCGATGATGTTGATGGATACCCCCATCAGGGGTACAGCCAGAAAATCGTATGACATGGCCCGCATGGCCATGCCCCATTTGGTTTTTTGAATAAAGGCGTGCAATGCCAGCATCAGCAGCAGGGAGATGATGATGATCATGGCCTTGACATTGGTGATGTAAATGCCGCCGATATGGTAATTGACCGTTTCCATGAGCGGTGGGAAGCTCAGGCGTTTGGCCCCCAGCATGATCAGAATGCCGGTTTCAAAAATGATCCCGATCATCAGACCGGTGATAGCAGCGGATGCCCGCGGAGCCTGGCGCAGGGGGCGGTACCCGGCCACTTCCACGAAGACCCCGATCCAGGATGCCAGGAACATGGTCACCACCACGGTGGCGAGAAAAATCACCACCGGCGGAACCAGTCCGGTCAATGTGGCCAGAAACACGGTGGCGATGCCGAAACCGATATAGGTGCCCACCATGAAAATATCGCCATGGGCAAAGTTGAACAGCATCAATACCCCGTACACCATGGAATATCCAATGGAGATCACGGCATAAAAACTGCCCCGCTGCAGGGCATTGATAATGTTTTGAAGGATATAATTAAGGGATTCTATCAAAGGTTCCATTCACCGACTCCTGTTGAATTGGATCACTGTTGCAGGCTGATTTCAGCCTGCAACAGTTTCGACACAGTTTAATGAATAGGGTCCTCAGAAATCAGGGACAGCTGGAGCCGTAAAATTCGTATTCACCCTGATTGTTTATTTTGACGATCACCGCACATTTGATGGGATCCCCTTCTTCGGTAAAGGTCATCTGGCCGGTGATGCCGTCAAAATCCTTGATCTGGGCCAGGGCGTTCCGCACCGCTTCACGGTCTTGTTCGATCCGGCCGGTGAGTTCGCCGGCATCCTGGATGGCCTGCTGGGCAAGGCGCAGTGCATCCCAGGTCAAAGCGGCTACATCATCGGGAATATAGCCATAGGTTTTTTCGTACCGGTCGATAAAAGCCTTGGTGGCGCCTTTGGCTCCGGCGGCTGCGTAATGGGAGGAAAAGAACAGCCCATAGCAGTCTTCGCCGCACAGCTCGATGGTTTCCGCCGATCCCCATGAATCAGAACCCACGATCGGACCGGTCCATCCCAGATCTTTGGCCTGGCTGACGATCAGGGGGACTTCATTGTAATACTGGGGAGTAAACAGGACCTCGGCACCGGATTTTACGATTTTGGTGAGCTGGGAGGAAAAGTCGGTGTCCTTGGTGGTGAAACTTTCATAGGCCACCACACTGCCGGGGCCGTGTTTTTTTTCCCATGCTTCCTTGAACACTTCAGCCAGGCCTTTGGGATAGTCGGATGCCACATCATACAGCACCGCGGCTTTGGTGAATCCGAACTCTTCGGTGATGAAATTGGCCACCACCGGTCCCTGGAACGGATCCAGAAAGCAGCCCCTAAACACATAGGGCCGGTCCAGGGTGGTGTTGGGGTTGGTAGACCAGGGGCTGATCATCACGGTTTTGTATTTATTGGCCACTTCCCCGGCCGGCACGGCCTGTTTGGATGACTGAGGTCCCACAATGGCCAGCACGTCATCCTGGGTGATCATCTTGGTGTTGGCCTTGACAGCGGATTCCGCCTTGGATTCATTGTCCTCGATGACCAGTTCCACTTCGTACTTTTTACCGCCCACTTCCAGGCCCCCGGCTTTCTGGATATCTTCCAGCCACATCTGGGCCGCGTACTTGGTACCTTCGCCCACCTTGGGGATGTCTCCTGTCAGCGGGGCGTTGATACCGATCTTGATAATGGTTTTTCTGGCACCCAGGGCCAGAGAAGAGAACATCATGGCCATGCAAAAGGCCACCATCGTTAAAACTGCAATTTTCCTCATAATACCTCCTGAATCTGAAAAAAGGTTAACGATTAATTGACTCCAGGGTGTAAAATAATGGAATCAATCAATCACCGAGAGATACATGCATAAACTCTATATGTAAAATCCCGGGTGAAGTAAAGAATTAATATGGATATCTGTCAAAGAATTTTTCATGCATACCGGACGGTGTTACCGGGTTGATTTAATAATCAATTAATATTATAACGCCTGAATTGTGAATTCTGTAATCCTGCCAATCAAAACATGGAAAAACAATATTTCAATGAACAACGGCAGGAGAACCATAATTGAAGGAAAACCGATGAAAAACAGCTCGATACGTGGTACCGGCATGTATGTCCCCCCCCATGTGGTGACCAACCACGATCTTGAAAAAATCATGGAAACTTCGGACGAATGGATCCGTCAGCGAACCGGGATCAAGCAACGGTACTGGATCAACGAGGATTGCGGGGCATCCGATCTGGGAGCCGAAGCCGCCCGTATGGCCTTGGACGACGCCGGATGGGAGGCAGAGGATCTGGATTTTATCATTTTTGCCACCTTGAGTCCGGACATCATGTTTCCGGGGTCAGGATGCCTGATGGCGGCCAAACTGGGTCTGAACAAAACGCCGGTACTGGATATCCGTCAACAATGCACCGGTTTTTTATATGGTCTTGCCACGGCGGACGCATATATCAAGTCCGGCCTTGCCAACCGGATCCTGCTGGTGGGCGGGGAGGTGCATTCGTCCGGGCTGGACAAATCCACCCGGGGACGGGATGTGACCGTGATTTTCGGGGACGGGGCTGCCGCAGTCTGCCTAGAAGGCATTGACAGTGATGATAAAGCGGGGCTTCTGGCGTCGGCATTGCATGCGGATGGGAATCATGCGGATTCCCTGATGACCGAACTGCCGGCATCCCGGCTGCTTCAGCGGATACCCCCGGATGTCCCCATTGATGATGTCCGATATTATCCGGTGATGGATGGTCCGGCTATTTTTAAAAAAGCCGTAAGAATGCTGCCCCAGGTCACCAATGAGGCCCTTGAGAAAGCTCAGATTTCTTTGGAAGAGATCGATCTGGTGGTGCCGCATCAGGCCAACAAGCGGATCAACGAGGCTTTTGGCCAGTTCATGAAACTGGATCCGTCCAAAATATTTCACAATATCGAAAAATACGGCAACACCACGGCGGCCAGCATTCCATTGGCCCTGCACGAGGCGATTTCCCAGGAACGGACGGGCAAAGCCGGGGACACGGTGTTGTTTGTGGGTCTGGGTGCCGGTCTGACGTGGGGGGCTTCCATTTACCGGTTTTTTTGATCGGGAATCATCAGTCGATAAGGCCGTTGAACAGAGTGTTCAGGTAAAATGCCGTCACCGGGTCCGAAGATTTCCCGGAGGCGTTTCCTGCGTTCCAGTCCGCCATGTGAGAGCGAATGCCGGTAGCCAGAATTTTGCCAAGTTCCACGCCGAACTGGTCAAAAGGATTGATGTTCAGAACAAACCCTTCAAATACGGTCCTGGCTTCATAAAAGGACAGCAGCATACCGATGCTTTCCGGTGTCAGGTCGGGAATCACCAAGAGAGATGAAGGCCGGTTTCCTGAAAACGACCTGGCCGGGTCCGGATGATCCCGTCCTTCCGCCAGCGCCTGTGTCTGGGCAATGAGGTTGGCCCACAGTTCCTGGTGGTTGTAAACCCCTTTGGACGTGGTCTGATCTCCGGTGTACCCCGGCCTGAGAATCCCGATGAATTCCACGGGAAACGCCGGGCCCTGGTGGGCCAGCTGAAAGAATGAGTGCTGGGCATTGGTGCCGGGTTCGCCAAAAACAACACTGCCGGCCGGGCAGGGCAGGGGGGTGCCGTTTTTATCCACCCCTTTGCCAAGGCTTTCCATGTACATCTGTTGAAAATGAGGTGCCAGTTTGGACAGGGCGCTGGAATAGGGGATGACGGCCTGGGCTGCATATCCCATCACCTGAATGTTCCAGATGCTGATCAATGCCGCTGTCAAAGGAATGTTCGTTTTCGCCGGAGCTTCCAGTGCATGGCGGTCCATGCGGGCGCATCCGGTTAGAAACCGTTCAAAGGTGTCATACCCGAACGCCAGACTCAACGGGACCCCGCCCACAGCCGATGTCACGGAATAGCGCCCGCCGATGAAGTCAAACATGTGAAAACAGGCCAGCACCGGGTTGGA
>JBFLKI010000079.1:0-9996 GCA_040883135.1 Desulfotignum sp.
ATGCCGAAATCCACTTCCGTCCATTTTTCCCAGTACTGGCTGTTGGGCATGGTCTGCAGATTGATCTTGAATCCGCCGGCCATGGCATCCTGCTTGAGGATTTCCGCATACCGGACCACATCCGGCCATCCGGAACCCACTGCCAGGGTGACTTCCAAACCGTCGGGGTATCCGGCTTCGGCCAGCAGTTTTTTGGAAGCTTCAGGATCATAGGGCGGAATCGGCATTTCACAGTATTCCGGATGCAGCTGATACACATGGAAATCCTGGCCTTCCAGACCCTGACCCATGTATGCCAGTGCCAGGATCTTTTCATGATTGTGGCATTTTCTCATGGCCAGACGGACCTTTTCATTGTCCCATGGTTTGAGATCCACCCGCATGCGCAGTACCCGGGCCGAGGCGGTGGGGGCCGCCAGGATGTTGATTTCCGGATCGTCTTTGAGGGCCCGGAAAATGTCAGTGCCGCCGATATCGGACAGATCGATGAAATCGATGTCTTTGCTCTTGATGGCGGAGATCATGGGGGCGGTTTCAGTGCCCATGTCAAGAAAATGCATTTCATCCAGGTAGGGCAGGGGTTTGCCGTCCACGCCTTTCTGCCAGTAGTCGGAGCGGGCCTTGACAACCGCCAGTTCGCCTTCCCGGTATGTTTCCAGGGTATAGGGACCGGTGCCGTGGGGGGCTTTGAGGAAATCACCTTCAAAGGTCCGGTGGTTGAGTACCTGGGCCGGATACTGGAAGAAGTCTTCAGGGATGGAGATGGAGGGGACGGTCAGGTGCAGCTTGATCTGATGGTCATTGATCTTTTCGATATTGTTGGCACTCAAATATCCTCCCACCAGGCCCTTCATGGAGGAGCCCACGCTCTCGTCCAGCCACTGGTTGATGGTGAAGATGACATCATCGGCATTGAACGTATCGCCGTTGTTGAATTTGACCCCTTTTCTCACGTTCAGAGTCCAGGTTTTCAGGTCATCACTGGCATCCCAGCTTTCCAGCAGATAGGGATGGGTGATGTTCTTGCCGTCGGTCAGGGTCAGGTATTCTGCCACCTGACGGGTGACGTTGGATGCGGCAATCCAGGAATAGGTGGCAGGATGGGCGATTTTCTGCAGCGCGGTGGCCACTTTCAGAACCCCGCCGCGTTTGACGTTATCGGCAAACGCCCTGGCGGTCCAGGAAAGACCGGCCATCTGGGTGGCGGTAAATGCGGACACCCCCAGTAATGTGGAGTATCTGATAAATTCCCGTCTGGAAAGCTTACCTTGTTCCATATCACGTTTCATGTCGTGAACGGCTGGATGAACTCTTTTTTCCATGCGTACCTCCTTTTTTTTTCTATCGTTGGTGCTGATTAGTTCATGCGAACTATATGGGGCCTCTACCGTTTGTTTGTATGACAGTTATTACATGTCCTTTATATTAATGCAAATTTTTGGGCCTATTTTTTTTCCCTTTTTGCCAGAATTTCTTTTTCTCCTTCTAATTTGAGTCGTTCCAGTTCCGTCATCACTTTGTCGCTCAACGGATCCGGTTTGTGGGTTTCCATGATGGACCGGATTTCTTCCTGGACCCGTTGATCCATGGTGGGACAGCCCGAATTTTTCCAGGCATCGATGGTTTGACGATTGAGCAGTTTTGAAACGGACAGTTCGTGCTTGAAATGGGCCAGCGTATGTTTCTGAGTGATGAAATGCCCGCCGGGACCGACATCTTCGATGATCTGTCTGGCCAGGGTGTCTCGGGTGACGGTGATGCCTTCCACGAACCGTTTGGTCATGCCCGCAATCTCGTTTCCCATGACCAGCTGTTCCAGGGAGCAGGCCATGCCGGAAGCCATGTACCCCACATCATGGATCAGGTTCAGGCCGGACAGGCCTTGGGCCAGAATGGAAAACGCGCCTTCCAGGCCGGCCTGGGCATCCAGGCATTTGGCATCCGTGGCACCGGCCAGGCCCCAGGTGGGCAAATCGAATGATTTGGCGATTTCCGCCTGGGCCGCGATGCCCAGGCTGTTTTCCGGGGCCCCCATGGTCATGAGCGCGGTTTTCATGTCCAGAATTCCCACATTGCCGCTCATGGCCACCGGGCAGCCGGGTTTCCGCAGCTGGGCAATAGTGATGTGGATCAGGGCTTCGGCCGTGATCTGAACGAGCATGCCGGCCAGGGTCACCGGGCCGGTGGCACCGGCGGACACGGTGGAGCCGGGCAGCTGGGGCATGAACCGGTCTGCGGCGATCAAAATCCGGTCTACCACGTCATCGGGAAAGAACAGCGGGGCAATCGCTTCCGGATAAAGAATGAGAAACGGTTTTTCCCGCAGACGGTCCGTCCCGCCGGCAATAACCGCAGCCATTTCATACACATATTCACACCCCAGGGGCGAATATCCGATAAAGGCGGCCGGTTTGACGGTGTTGGCAAACAGGGCCGGAATTTCGTGCACTTCCGCAGCCGCGCCCGGTACATCCTGGGAGGATCCCATGGGCATGACAAAGTCGATATTCGCCAGGGCATCCGCCACTTTGGCTCCCAATGCAATGTCATTGATACTGGTGGGCCGGATCTCTCCGGTAAACGGATCCCGATGGTTGGGGCTGGCCGTGGAGGTGCCGTAGTGGCTTTTTTCCCCTTCCACTTCCAGGGCCCTTCGACCGTTTCTGTCATAAATGGTCCATCCCTTGGGGGTTGTGAGCACACAGCCCTGAACGATGTATTTGGGGATCTTGATGGTATCGTCCCTGACCCAGGCCCCGGCCTGGGTCATCATCTTTTTGACCCCGGTGTGCCGGCATTTGAATCCGACTTTTTCAATAATATCAAAAGCCGCCTGTTTGATTTCCCAGATCTGGTCATCGGACAGAATCCGCATGCCCACGGACCGGGTTCTGGTGGAGGAGGATTGAATCACGCGTGTTCCTTTCAAAAATTGGGTTTCAAAAAAATAGTTTGGTTACGGTTTTTTGGTGATATCCGGGTCCGGCGGCACCCCGTTTTCATCCCATCCCATGGCCTGGTAGAATTCCGCCACCATGGCAGCCAGGGATTTTTTTGTGAGTCCGGATTGATGGTGTTTGGATGCAAAGAACATGTCCGGTAGATCATCCGAAAGGGGTGTTTCTGCATGCCGCAGATTGAACCATCTTTCCATGCCCGCAATGGCCAGGCCGGTATCGGCCAGTTGTTTGAATGTGAAATGGGTCCCTGCCAGGGAATTGACCAGAGCGATTTCGGGTTCCAGGTTGAAGGATTTGAGCAAAGAGAGCACCGGCACCTTGCACAGCCCCAGTGTATCCACCAGAATATTGGTGATCACGGCTTTGCGAATCAGCAGGCCTTTGGCTTCGGTGGCATGGATGTCCACGGCCGAGGCAGTGCCGAACTCCTCGATGGCCTGATCCTTTGACCAGCTGTATTCCAGGGAGGCATACACATTGTTGTAGTCCCCGCCCCGGCTGGACACGGCGTAACCCAGGGCCGTTCCCATGATGGCTGCGGGGTGGTAGGCGGTCAACTCCAGGCCGTTGACATGGGCTGCGCAGGCTGCGGCATCGCCCCCGATCTGTTCAGCGGCATAGCGGACACCCCGTCTCAGCATGCGGCCCAGCTTCGTATTGCCGGCGGCGATGGTGTGGATCAGGGTTTCCATGGTTTCGGCATTGCCCCAGGACAGATCCAGGTTCTGTTTGAGTGCGGCCGGTATCCCCCCTTTCTCGTCCAGGTCCATGGCAAAGGCGATGACCGATGCCGTGGATGTGGTATCCAGTCCCAGCCGGTTGCACAGGTTGTCCATCCGGACAATGGCGTCCATGTCGGTTAATCCGCATTTGGGGCCGAAATTGATGACCGGTTCGAATTCCGGCCGGGAGGACACTTCTTCAGGCTTTGCCGGGTCCATCACCAGATCTGCCTTGCACTGGACCGGACATTTGGCGCACCCGGAGGACCGGACCACTTTTTTTGCCAGTTTCCGCCCGTCAATGGGGGCGATATCGGACACACCGATTTCCCTGTAATTTCTGGCGCCCATGATACCGAAATTATTGACCCACGACAGATACCCCGCCCCGCCGTATCTGGAAAAAAAGGAAAACTCCGGGGCGGTTTTCACCAGATTGACATACATTTTCACGGCCTGGTTTTTGAGGGGGGTATCCGCCGGCAGGTGTTTGTGGGATCCTTTGGCGATGACGATCGCTTTCAGGTGTTTGGCGCCCATGACCGCGCCTAAGCCCGTGCGGCCGGCGGCATGGTCCTTTTCCGTCATGATGGCGGCAAACCGGACCAGGGTTTCCCCTGCCGGCCCGATGGCCAGGATCCGGATTTTTTCAGACGGGTGGATCTGCCGGAGCCGGTCCTGGACCGCAAAGGCATCTAAGCCCCACAGGTCTTGTGCGGGCACAAGCTGTGCCGTGGTTTGATCCACATACAGATAGACCGGTTCGGCGGCAGTGCCGTGGATGATCACGGAAGCCAGATTGCAGGACCGCAGCCAGGCACCGGCGTATCCGCCGATGTTCGAGCTGCCTAGAATACCGGTCAGCGGGGACATCGCGTTGACATGAAGTCTGGCACTGCACGGAGCGGAAGAACCGGTGAGAAATCCTGCGGAAAACAGCAGACAATTGTCCGGCCCCAGCGGATCGGTGCCGGGCTTCAGGTGCTGATGCAGATACCAGGCATTGAACCCCCTTCCCCCTAAAAACGGATGTGCCGCAGCCGGATAATCCTGATACCGGCAGGTCTGGCGGGTCAGGTCCACCGTCAGCACCCGTCCGAACAGATCAGAGGGCGTCATGGGATTGTTTTGTCCGGATGTCATGGGGTTTTTTCATGTGGGGAGGGTATCATAAACAAGGGGGCAAGACAAGTCATGGACAGGGTCTGACCGGAAAACAAAAGCTTGAAACCGATCCCGGTTCATCATAGAATTTAAACACAAAAGAGCATTACTTGCATATGGGGAGATGCATATGAACCGTGAACAGGCCATACAGGAACTGCAAACCTTTGAGGGATACTGGGACATGATCGTCATCGGCGGCGGCGCCACCGGCCTGGGGGTCGGTGTGGATGCCGCGTCCCGGGGATACAGGACCCTGCTTCTGGAGCAGCATGATTTTGCCAAAGGCACCTCCAGCCGGTCCACCAAGCTGGTGCACGGCGGGGTCAGGTATCTGCGCCAGGGCAATATATCCCTGGTGCTTGAAGCCCTTCATGAACGGGGGCTTCTTATCCGGAACGCCCCGCACCTGGTGACCAACCAGGCATTTATCGTTCCCAGTTATGAATGGTGGGACGGCCCGTTCTACGGCGCCGGGATGAAGGTGTATGACATGCTGGCCGGTAAACTGGGCCTGGGCCCTTCCCGGCATCTGTCCAGAAAGGAGGTCCTGAAACGGATTCCCACCCTGGAACCTGAAAAACTTCGGGGCGGGGTGGTGTATCACGACGGCCAGTTCGATGACGCCCGGCTGGCCGTGAACCTGGCCCAGACCATGGCGGACAGCGGGGGAACTCCGGTCAACTACATGAAAGTCACCGGATTCACCCGGGCCGGAGAGATGATTGACGGGGTTGAGGCCAGGGACATGGAAAGCGGAAACGCTTTTGAGATCCGTGGCAGAGTGGTGGTGAACGCCACCGGCGTGTTTACCGATACCATCCTTCAGATGGAAAATCCCGGGACAAAGCCGCTTATTTCCGCCAGTCAGGGAGTTCACCTGGTCCTGGACAAAGAATTTTTACCCGGAGACTCCGCCATTATGGTTCCCCAGACATCGGACGGCCGGGTCCTGTTTGTGGTGCCTTGGCATGACCGGGCTGTGGTGGGAACCACGGACACGCCCGTGTCCCGGATTACCCTGGAGCCCTGTCCCCTGAAAGCGGAAATCGATTTCATTCTGGAACATGCGGCCCGGTATCTTTCCAAAGATCCGGGACCACAGGACATCAAAAGTGTGTTTGCCGGGCTGCGGCCCCTGGTGAATACAGGCAAGGAACATGACACCGCCGCCATTTCCCGGGATCACTATCTTCTGGTTTCCGAATCCGGCCTGGTGACCATCACCGGGGGCAAATGGACCACCTACCGGAAGATGGCTGAAGATACCGTGAACCAGGCCCTGCTGGTGGCCGGGCTGGACGAGCGGGAGTGTGTGACCAAAAAGCTGAGGATTCACGGATGGCTCAAGCATTTTGATAAAGCAGACCCCCTTCATTATTACGGGTCGGATGCCATTCATCTCAAAAAAATGCTCCAGACCGATCCCGGTCTGGGGGAAAAGCTGCATCCAAAACTGCCTTATATCAAAGCAGAAGTGATATGGGCGGTCCAAAAAGAGATGGCCCGGACGGTGGAGGATTTTCTGGCCCGGCGAAGCCGGGCACTGGTGCTGGATGCCCGGGCCGCCATGGACATGGCGCCGACGGTGGCTCACCTGATGGCCCGGGCACTGAAATATGACGAAGACTGGAAAACCCGCCAGGTCGACTCATTTGTCAGGATGGCAAAAAATTACCTGAAGGGCCCTTCAGCAACGGATTCATAGCTTCTCAAGCATTTTTCGGGCAAAAAAGGGCAGGGCAAATGCAGCTTCGTGAATTTCCGGAGAGTAGTATTTCAACTGTTCCTGGACTCTGGGATCGATTTTCCTTGCCGGCCGGATCAGGTCCGGTCCCAGAGATCCCAGGCAGATGCCGATGTTGCCACCGGGATATGTGGGCACCATGATACACGCGTAAGCCTGCCGGTCAAACAGGTCCCGGGTGATTTTGGCCAGACGGGTGACGCAGTCTTTGTGAAGAAATATGGATTCTCCCTGGGTGGCGATGATGCCGCCGGGCCTGAGCGCGTTTTTCAGGCTTTCGTAGAACGGTCTTTTGAAGAGCACGTCTCCGGGGCCGATGGGATCGGAAGAATCAACGATGATCACGTCATACACACCGGTTTTTTCCTTGACAAAGGCGGCCCCGTCCCCGATGAAGACATTCACCCGGGGATCATCAAACCCGCAGGCCAGGTCCGGCAGAAACTGTTTGGACACCGTAATCACCATCTCGTCGATTTCACAGAAATCCACGGTTCTGACACAGGCATGCCGGCCCACTTCCCGCAGGATGCCGCCGTCTCCGCCGCCGATCACCAGCACGGTTTCCGGCTTCGGATGGGCGAACAGCGGAACGTGCGCCAGCATCTCCTGGTAGCTGAACTCGTCGGACTGTGTCAATTGAATGATGCCGTCCAGGGCCAGCATCCGGCCGTGATGTTTTGTTTCAAACACCTGGATATGCTGGAACAAACTTTTCTCATCATACAGGATGGTTTCGATTTCCAGGGACAGGGCCATGCCGGGCCACATGGAACAGGTTTCAGAAAACCAGCCGTCTTTGACGTGTCGGGTGTGTGACATGTTGCAACTCCTTGTCGCACATTTGTCCAGGTCTGCTGACCCTTTTCCTGATCCGCAAAAAAAGGGGGGTCAATGACCTACTGACGCAGCGCGATTTGCATTTTGTAATGACCGCCCTTAAAAAAGGACATGGCAAATTCCGCCACCTCCCGGGGGTCGTAGAATTTACAGCTGAACACATCCAGGTATACGGTGTTGTCGGCATTGGCAAAATGTCCGGAAATCAGGGAGGTTTCGATCAGCTGGGTCATGCTGAACCCTTCCACCCGCTCATCTTCGCCAAAGTGGACCACCTGGCAGTCGCCGAAGCGTTTCATGTCGATCCGGTCACACAGCTCATGGACAAACTGTTTGATTTTTTCCTCGTCCCGGATGATGTCCGGATCACTGCCGTAGACATCGATGGAAGACAATACCCCCCAGGGGTTTTTGTGCTCGAATTCCCTTTTCCAGGAAATGGGATGGGTGCTTGAGTGTCTGAGGGTCTGTCCGATATTGTTCTGTTCAACAGGCCGGGCGATGATTCCCCGGTTCTGATCTGAAGAGATCACCACATTTTCAGATTCAAACGACTCTTTCATGGATGCAATGGCGGTTTCCATATCAATACTGTCGCCACAGGTGAAGATGTCCACGGCGGCATAGTCATGTTCCGGCCAGGCGTGGATGGTGAAATGGGATTCTGCGATCACCACCACCCCGCTGACACCCTGGGGATTGAACTGATGGAACGAGGAGCTGATGACGGTGGCACCGCTGTCTCTTGCCGCTTTCAGCAGGGCGTTTTCAACCCGGTTTGCATCCAGAAACGCGGTGGCACCGCATTTGTAGTATTCAATGGTCACCTGCCGTCCCAGGGCAAAAAAATCATTGTCCTGAACATCACCGGTCAATTTGGGGTTTTTGTTAAGCATGGGCGTTGTCTCCAAAAAAAGTTAGTCCGCATCCGGGGCACGCTGCCTGACGCAGGGGGCTGCCCGCCATTCATCAAAAAACTGTCATGGGCTGATCCGGGACGGCCAAAGCCGTGCCTTCGGTTCAGTTCAACGGGTTTCTTTTAAAATCAAGGTTGTAGGGAGAATCTGGGTAATGCAGGGAAGGGAAGGTAACACATGAGAAGGAAACAGAACGCTTTAAAGCGAGAGAACAGGTGTGGCTTACCCCTCCGGCATCTGCTGCAATTCCCGTGACTGAGGAACAGGCAACAAATCCCAGTTTGTTTTTTGAATATATAACTCTCCGAATAACCATGTGAATTTTAATTTTAAATGCATAAAGCCTTCAAGTTTGGGTTATTGCCAGTCCCCCATAAAGTCAAATATGGTGAACGCTTTCCCGATAAAAACAAATCCTTTTACAGGATTTTTTTTAAATTGAAAAGGGATTTTTTTATGTAATTGAAAAAATGGTTGATTTCCAGGCGCTCTCTGGTATATAGCACATCGGACAGACAGGGCGGAAAAGAACAGGATAGCGGCCGGGTATATCTTCAGACGAGTTTCAAAAATATGGCGTTTCAACGGCATCGGTTGAGCACAAGAGTGATCAATGACCTGGAAAAAAGATCCACTTCCGGGGTGTTTTTCTATATCCTGGTGCCGCCTGTTCTATTTTTTACGGATGGCTATATCCGTCAACACCTGGCCTTCAGCTTGGTATTTCTGTTGGTTTTTACCGGCATCTGTCTGTTTCGCATAATTTATGTCCAGGTTGCGAAAAATGTGCCGGACAGACATGAATCGCTGCACAAGATCATTCTCATTGTCAGTATCCTTTTTACCGCCCTGGCCTGGGGTGTGGGGGCTGCCTTTTTTCTGCTGCACAGTGAGCAACGGGTCATCCATATGTTGATGCTCATATGCACGGTGGGGTTCAGTGCGGGGGGTGTGTTGTCTTTCATGCCGGTGCTGTTTTTGGCCATCTCATATAATTTTTTGATGCTGGTGCCCGGAATTGCCGCCGTGTTTATCAGCGGTGATGTCCCCTCCTTGGGTATTGCCATGATTCTGTATTCCAGTTATCTGGTACTGATCAGCCTGCGGGGAAACCATGAATATTGGACCGCCTTGGAAAATGAGAGATTGCTGGAAGAAAAGAGCCGGGAGCTGGAAATAGCCAGCCGGACCGATGTGTTGACCGGGCTTTACAACCGCCGGTATTTTGATGAGCTGTTCGAATTGGAATGGGGACTGTCCAACCGGAGAAGGACCCCTTTGACCCTGTTGATCTGTGATATCGATCATTTTAAAAACGTCAATGATATATACGGGCATCCGGCAGGGGATGAATACCTGAAACTCATCAGCCGGCACATCCGGCAGGTGTTCCAGCGGGACACCGATGTGGTGGCCCGTTACGGCGGCGAGGAATTCGTGGTTCTTTTGCCGGACCGGGATGCTGAACACACCCGGGAACTGGCGGAGCGTCTGGGGGAAAAAGTGGCGGGTACCGTGATGGAATATAATGGAAAAAAAATTCAGACAACCATCAGTCAGGGGGTGACCTCCTGTGTTCCAGAGCCGGGGATGGACCGTGACCGGCTTCTCACCCGTGCAGACAACGCCCTGTATGAAGCCAAAAA
>JBFLKI010000339.1:0-5929 GCA_040883135.1 Desulfotignum sp.
CCATTATCAGGGCCGGGGCATCCGCCGTATAAGCCGGAGGAAACGCCTGATGCCCCGGTTGCGGAACACAACCCGGTTTCAGCACATGCGGACAAGCAACCGCAACCCGCCCGCCAAAAGATGAAACCCGATACTTCGGAAACCGTGTCAGAATCCGTGGGCACGCCGGCCGTGCTGCTGGCGCCGGTGCCGGCCTGGGATCAGGCGGCCGTTCACCGTGTTTGCGAACAGCTGTCCCGGCAGTTTCTGCTGGATGTCCGGCAGGTGATTTTTGTGGAACAGGATCTGGCAACGGATTCCCGCCTGCTGGGGCCGGATGTGTTGAACGGTGCCGACCCGGTGATTTTTCTTCAGGAAGTGTGGCAGCCTCCTATTCGGGGCATCCTCCATTACCTGGTACAGCTCAAGCAGGGGGTTCTGAGGGACAAAAATCTCTGGGTGCTGCTGACCCGGGCCCCGGAAGAGGAAATTCTGGGGGTGACGGACCGGGATGTGGATGCCGTGGTGTGGCAGGACCGCATTCTCAAACTGGGACACCCGGACATGCTGGTGGAAAGGATCCGGCCATGATAACGGATGCCATGACCCGGGGTGCGCCAGCCTCAGTGCCGGAATTTGCCGTGCTCGGGCATCCCAATGAAGGCAAATCCGCCGTCGTGTCCACGCTGACCGAAGACGACCAGGTGCGGGTCAGTCCGGTACCGGGGGAAACCAGGGTATGCCGGACCTATAGCGTGAAGATCGATGGAATAGAGATCATCCGGTTCGTGGATACACCGGGGTTTCAGGTACCCAGACAGACACTGGCCTGGTTCAATGCTTATCACGGAGAACCGCACCGAATCCTGGAGGAATTTGTTGCAGCCCATGAATCCGATCCGTTTTATGCCGATGAAGTGGAGCTGCTCCGTCCGGTGGCAAGGGGGGCGGGTATTATCTATGTGGTAAACGGTTCCCGCCCGGTGCGGGCCGATGACCTGGCGGAGATGGAAATCCTGCGGCTCACCGGCCGGCCCCGCATGGCAGTGGTCAATTCCAAGCACGCGGACAAAGACTATACCCGGGACTGGCGCCGGGAATTCGGGAAATATTTCAACAGTATCCGGATTTTCAATGCCAATACCGCCAATTTTAACGACCGCATCAAGATGCTGGAAAGTCTCAAGTCCATTGACCAGGAATGGGAACCGGTTCTGGCCGGAGTGATTCAGGCGTTTCAGGCGGAATGGGAAAAGCGCAACCGCCTGGCCAGCGCTTATATTGCCCATGCCATTGAAAAAAGTATCCGGTTTTTTGTGTCCCGGGGTCTGACTGACGACGATGATCCGGTCGTGGCTCAGGAGGCACTGGCCGAAGCCTATCGCAGACAGGTGCGCGACATTGAAACAGCGATGTTTAAAAATATCCGCGCCCTGTTCAGGCACCGGGTGTATGAGGTCTCCCTGCCCGAGTATTCCGTGCTTCAGCACGATCTGTTTTCCAGAAAAACATGGGAGCTGCTGGGGTTGACCAGAACCCAGCTGGCCGCAGCCGGGGCCCTGCTGGGGGGAACCATGGGTGCGGTGGTGGATACGGCAGCCCACGGCCTGACTTTTGGCATGTTCACGGCCATCGGAGGAATTCTGGGCGCGGGATCCGCGGTCGTCGGGGGCCGGCGGATGGCAGACAAAAGTCCGGCCGGCTTCCGGCTGGGGGGAGACCGGATCCAGGTGGGTCCCAATGAAAATCCCCAGTTTCTGTATATTCTTCTGGATCGGGCTCTGATCTATTATGCCCATATCATCAACCGGCCCCATGGCCGGAGGGAAGTCAAAAACGTCACGGATATCACCGATGACACGGTGAAAAAACAGGGCATCACCACGGCACTGAGCCCTGCCCGACGCCAGGTCTGCGCCCGGTATTTTAAAGCGGTCAAGGGCCGCAAACGGATCAAGGACAGAAAAGCGGTGCTGGCGTTTGCCGCCCTGGTGCAGTCTCTGCTCGAGGATATTTCACAAAAAAATGATTAAAAGGAGGGTCCCCGCCCATGTTGTCCCATCTGTTCCGCCCGATTCAAATCGGGCACCTCACGGTGAAAAACCGGCTGATGATGTCTGCCATGAGTATCAATTTCGGGGTGGATGACCACTGCCATGTGACCGACCAGCTCATCGCCTATTTTGTGGAACGGGCGAAAGGCGGGGCCGGCATGATGCTGGTGGGGGGGGGCAGTGTCCATCCCGGGGGCCAGGAACTGCCGGACCTGCCGCAGATGTATGAGGACGGCTGTATTCCGGCACTCAGGCACATGGTGGATCAGGTCAAACCCTACGGCGCCCGGTTCGGGGTCCAGCTCATGCATGGCGGACGGCAGTCTTATCTGCCGGAAAAAGTGGCCCCGTCCGCCATTCCGGCTCCGGCCGTGGTTAAGGGCGAGGTGCGCGCCCTGACCGTAGCGGAGATCCATCACCTGGCGGCCTGCTTCGGTGATGCGGCCAGACGGTGCAGGGACGCGGGGTTTGATTTTGTGGAGATTCACGGGGCCCACGGATACCTGATCAACCAGTTCATGTCCCCCAACGCCAATGTTCGCACCGATGAATACGGCGGCAGCTTTGAAAACCGGACCCGGTTTCTGTTCGAGATCCTGGCGGACATTCAGGCAAAGGCCGGCAAGGATTTTCCCGTGGGTATCCGAATCAACGGCAACGACTACATGACAGACGGGTGGGAACTGTCCGACGCGTTGACCCTGGCTCCGCTGCTGGAATCGGCCGGTGCCGCGTATCTGCATGTGTCCGCCGGAGTGTACGGATCCACCGAGCTGACCATCCCTTCCATGTACACTCCCCAGGGATGTTTTGTTCACTTGGCCGAAGCGGTCAAGCAGGTGGTGGACATTCCGGTGATCACAGTGGGACGGATCAAGGATCCGGTCCAGGCTGATCAGATCATTGCCGATGGCCGGGCCGATATCGTGGCCCTGGGCAGGTCCGTTCTGGCGGATCCCCAATATCCGGAAAAAGCCCGGACCGGCAGAATCGATGAGATCCGTCCCTGTGTGGGGTGCTGCCTGGGATGCATCCATGCGGTGCTGGCCAAGGAGCCTGGCGGATGTGTGGTCAACCCGGATGTGGGGCGGGAGTATCTGTTGACATCCGGGGGAACTGCCGGTGAACCGTGCAGGTCTCCGGTCGGCTCCCGGTTGCGGATCCTGGTGGCCGGGGCCGGTCCGGCCGGACTGGCTGCGGCCCGGGAATTTGCTCTGGCCGCTCATGACGTGGTGATCTGTGACCAGAGTGACGGACCCGGCGGGCTGCTGGGCCTGGCTGCCAAAGCCCCTGGTCGGGGCGAGCTGGGGGATATCTTGAGATTTTTCGACCGGGAGCTGACACGTCTGGATATCCGGGTCCGATACCAGACCCCGTTGACAAAAGAACTGCTGGACGAAGTGTCTCCGGACCATGTGGTGCTGGCCACCGGGTCCCTGCCCCAGATGCCCGTGATCAAAGGGTTGTTCACCACGTCCATGGCTCTGGTCACCGGGGTGGATGTGATGGCGGGCACGGAAACGGCCGGACAACAGGTGATTGTCCTGGGCGGGGGCATGGCCGGCCTGATCGTGGCGGATTTTCTCGCGGACCGGGGAAAGACAGTGACGGTGCTGAACCGGAAGAAAAGCTTTGCCGAGGAGATGTCTTCCAACGATCGGTACTATCTGCGGGAAAATCTGAAAAAAAAAGACGTGACTCTGTTCAAACAGGTGGCCGTCCAGGCCGTTACGGCAGATGGGGTGATATTTACCTGCAAGGGAGAAAAAAAGAGCCTGTCCGGTTTCGACACGGTGGTGATTTCAGAAAACTACGAGGCGGTGCGAACGGCAAAGTCCCTGGAAAAAATATCTTCGGCCCGGTTTCATCTCATCGGTGATGCCAAATCCCCCCGGCATTTGATGTACTGCATTGCCGAGGCCCGGGAACTGGCGTCATCCCTTACAAAATGACGGACAAATTCCTGCTTGCCGGCCGAAGATGCCCCGGCGGTCTTTTGTTAAATCCGGACAGCCGGGGCAAACGCCTGGTTTACGATAGAGCCAGGCTATTATTCAATCTCAAAGGCCCGTTCCCCGTGCAGCGCGCTGTCCAGGCCGGTCCGCTCATCCTGGCCGTCCACCCGGAGCCCGCCGCATACCAGTTTGGTGACATAAACCACGATCAGGGTGGCCACGGCGGAAAATGCGATGGTGGCAATGATGGACACCAGCTGGATCCAGACCTGGCCCGGATTGCCATAAAACAAGCCCATGGCCCCTTCAGTGACGGACGGGGAGGCGAACAGCCCGGTGGCCAGAGCCCCCCACATGCCGCACAGGCCGTGGATGCCGAACGCGTCCAGGGAATCGTCATACCCCAGTTTTTTCTTGAGAATGACCACGCCGTAAAATCCCACAGCCCCGGACACCAGGCCGACAAACAACGATCCGGACAGGGTGACGAATCCGGCTGCCGGGGTGATGGCCACCAGCCCGGCAATGACGCCCGATGCCATGCCCAGCAGGGTGGGTTTGCCGCTGATTTTCCACTCCATGAACAGCCAGGTCAGGCCGGCGGCCGAAGCCGCCGTGTTGGTGACCAGAAAGGCGGAAGCAGCCACGCCGTCGGCCGCCAGTTCACTGCCGGCATTGAATCCGAACCATCCGAACCAGAGCAGGGCCGCACCCAGTGCGGTAAAGGCCACGGATGAGGGAATCATGGGCTCTTTGCCGTATCCGCTGCGTTTGCCTAAGACCAGGGCCAGGACCAGTCCGGATACCCCGGCATTAATGTGCACCACATTGCCGCCGGCAAAATCCAGGGCACCCATGTGGTGCATCCATCCCCCGCCCCAGACCCAGTTGCACACCGGCGCGTACACAAAGGTGATCCAGAGAACGGCAAACACAATCCAGGCGGAAAATTTCATGCGGTCCACGGCGGATCCCAGAATGATGGCCACGGAGATGCAGGCGAAAGTCATCTGGAACACCACAAATATCAGGGTGGGGATGGTGCCGGACACAGAGGTCACATCGATGCCGGCCAGCAGCATGTGGCCCAGGCTGCCGATCAAGGGGCTGGAACTCTCCCCGAAGGCCAGGGAATACCCCCATCCCACCCACACCAGGCCGGCCAGGCAGTACGCGGCAAAAGTCATGGCAATGGTATTGAGCAGGTTCTTGTACCGGGACATGCCGCCGTAGAAGAGCGCCAGGCCCGCCGGGGTCATCATCATGACCAGGGCCGTAGACATGGTGACCCAGGCGGTGTCTCCGGTATCGATGACGCCCTCGGCCGCAAAAGCAGTCACCGTGCTTGTCAGTAAGAGGGCGATAATCATCAGGCAGTATTTCAATCCCATGGTGGTTCCTTTCTTTTTTTGTCGGTTGAAAAACATTATCAATGGCTCCTGTCTGTATTTAGCAAATCATATGCCAAAAATTGGATCCGGCGGTATTGCTTTGACTCAACCATCTGAAATAAAAGAAATATTTGACATTTATTTTCTCTATCTCAGGTCAGTTTTTAATGAATATATTTCAGTATAAAATTATTAAATTACAAAAATGGATTTAATTGGTTCTTAATGATAACAAAAAAGTAATAAAGTACAGGAAAGAATTTTTCTGAGCGATTTTTTGACGGATGGTTGACCGGTCTGAAATCAATTTACATCCTGTCGATTCATGGTATACTTCGGCACAGCAACGCGCCCCAAAAAGGGGGTGAGTGACGGACATGAAAAAATGGAGTTGCCTTTATATGACCCGAAAGACCCAGAGCCCCTACGACCTGATCTGGAACCATGAAAACCAGTTTGCATTTACCGTGGCCAGGCAGGTGCTGGAAAAACCCAAAATATCCGTCTGGATCATCCTCATTCCGGTGCTGTTCCTTTACTATGCCCACAA
>JBFLKI010000080.1:0-5894 GCA_040883135.1 Desulfotignum sp.
CACATGATCAAGCTGGTGACCTGGCACCGGTATTACACCCGGTTCTGGAAACAGTCGGTGCTGCTGTGCGATTTCAGGTGGCCTGATTTTCTCAATACATATGCGCCTGACCAGGCCGGTGCCACGGGTATTGCCGAACCCCGGTTTTTCAACGATGTGACCGGCAGGGACCTGTCTTTTCTGGACGGCATCCTGATTGGAAAACGGATCTGGAACCTGGACCAGGCCATCTGGAGCCTCCAAGGCCGTCACCGGGACATGGTGACGTTTGCCGACTACCTGTACACCCGGGACGGCGAGACCTGGGACGGCTTTCCGGAATACATGCCCGGGATCCGGGACGGCGAATGGGATTATGTGGTCACCTCGGGCCGCCGCTTTGACCGGGACAAATTCGAGGAATTCAAGACCCGGTTCTACCGGTTCCAGGGCTGGGATCCGGCCACGGGGCATCCCACCCGCGATACCCTGGAGGCCCTGGGCCTGAAGGCCGCGGCGGATGAACTGGAAAAAAAGGGGATGTCCGGGTTGGTGCCGGAATCTGCCTCGCCCGGGTGTCTCTTCAGTGGATGATGGGCCGCTGGAAACCCTTGTCAGAAGGAAGTCACATGCAGGAACGGACCGCCATGGTAGTGATGGTGAAATATCCCCGGCCGGGATCCGTCAAAACCCGTCTGGGCCGTCAGACCGGCATGGAGAACGCTGCCAGACTGTACCGGGAATTTGTCCGGATCCAGCTGGAAACCTGCCGGGCCACCGGATTTGACACGGTGATCAGCTGTCATCCGGGTCAACCGGTTTCCGGTTACCGGGAATGGCTGGGCCCCGGATTCCAGTACATGGTGCAGCGGGGGCCGGATCTGGGTGCTAAAATGCGGGATGTGTTTGAACAGGGTTTTGCCCTGGGATATGGCCGGGTGATCCTGACCGGCAGCGATCTGCCCCATCTGCCGGGTGCCGTTATTGAGGAGGCGGCACACAAGACCGGGATGTGTGATGTGGTGATCGGACCGGCCCTGGACGGGGGATATTACCTGGTGGCCATGAAAAAGGACCGGTTCTGCCCTGAAATGTTTGATGATATTCCCTGGAGTACGGCGGATGTGCTGAACATCACCCTGGAGAAACTGGCGGCTGGCCAGCGAAGATCCTGCCTGCTCAGGCCCCTCAGGGACATCGACACCCTGGCGGACCTGCAGGCCGTGTCAGCGGAAACCGGGCTGATCTTTCAGGTGTCGAATCCATGAAAACAAACCGGGCCGTCAGTGAGGTGGGCATTTCTGTGATTGTACCGGTATTCCGGGAAGCAGAAACCATTAATCAGTTCCTTGGGACGGTTCAGAAGGTTTTTCCCGCACCCGGTCATGAAATCATCGTGGTGGACGGCAGCCCGGAAAGAGAGACCCTGGCAGCGATCCACCTGCCGCAGATCAGACAGTCCGGGTCCGGCAAAGGCCGGGCCAGGCAGATGAACCGGGGTGCGGCCATGGCAAAAGGAACGATTCTCCTGTTTCTGCATGCCGATACGATGCTGCCCGGCAATGCTGCGGATGTGATCACTCACACGCTCTTGAGAGATCCGGGCCTGGCGGGCGGGGCGTTTTCTCTGGGGATAAATGATGACCGTCTCCCTTTGAAGATCATTGAATGGTCGGCCAATCTCAGGTCCCGGCTGACCCGGGCCCCTTACGGGGATCAGAGTCTGTTTTTCAGAAAAGCGTATTTCGACCGGGTGGGCGGATTCAGGGAAATTCCCATCATGGAAGACCTGGAACTGATGACCCGGATCAGAAAACAGGGCGGCCGCATCCATATCCTGATGCAGAAATCCGTGACATCCTCCCGGCGGTGGAAAAAAGAAGGGATCGTGGCCTGTACCCTTCGCAACTGGCTGATCCGGCTATTATATCATCTCGGAGTTTCAGCGGACAGGCTGGCAGCATTTTACAGGTAACCGGCTTTACCTGGGGATGAATACGGTCCGCATCGTAAGTTCAGTGCTTGACGAAAAGGCAGAATGCTGGTTAAAAAAGAAGGCATGAACCTCTGAAGGATTGTGAATATGGCACATCTTACCCACAGATCCGGATACGACAGGCTTGTGGAACGGCTGAACCGGTTCCCCCAGGGCGCCCCGCCCTCCGATCTCCTGAATAAGATTTTAGGACTGCTTTTCAGTGAGCCTGAAGCCCGCCTGGTCTCGCTTCTTCCAATCCGGCCGTTCAATGTTGAGAAAGCGGCATCTGCGTGGCAGATGACACCCGGCCGGGCGGAAAAGATCCTCGACCGTCTGGCTTCCCGGGCGATTCTGCTGGATATTGACCGGGATGGCGAGGCTTTTTATGTGCTGCCCCCGCCCATGGCCGGATTTTTTGAATTCTCCATGATGCGGGTGAACCGCAGTGTCGACCAGAAAGTGCTCAGCGAACTGTTCTACCAGTATTTGAATGTGGAAGAGGATTTTGTCAGAGACCTGTTCACCCTGGGGGATACCCAGCTGGGCAGGGTCTTTGTTCAAGAACCTGCTTTAAGTGCTGACAATGCCCTGCATGTCCTGGATTACGAAAGGGCCTCCGATGTGATTCGAACCGCATCGCACCGAGGTATCAGCATGTGTTACTGCCGCCACAAGATGCATCACATGGAACGGGCATGCGATTCCCCCTTGGATATCTGCATGACGTTCAACACCTCTGCTGCCTCGCTGATCCGGCACGGGCACGCCAGAGAGGTGGATGCGGCAGAGGGAATGGACCTGCTCCGACAGGCCTATGAATCCGGCCTGGTCCAGTTCGGGGAAAATGTGCGTCAGGGGGTCAATTTTATCTGCAACTGCTGCGGATGCTGCTGCGAGGCCATGATTGCCGCCCGCCGGTTCGCGATGCTCAACCCGGTACACACCACCAACTTCATCCCCAGGGTGGAACTGTCCTCCTGTAACGGTTGCGGCAAGTGCATATCGGCCTGTCCCGTGGAAGCCATGACCCTGGTGTCAGCCAATGATCCGGAAAAACCAAAACGCAAAACAGCGAAGCTCAATTCAGAAATCTGCCTGGGATGCGGGGTGTGCGTGCGCACATGTCCTGAAAACAGCCTCAGCCTGGAACCGCTGGCCCATCGGGTCATCACCCCGCTGAACGGGGCGCATAAAGCCGTGGTCATGGCCATCGAGCGGGGCAAACTGCAGCATCTGATCTTTGACAACCAGATGTTGTTCAGCCACCGGGCCATGGCCGCAGTGCTCGGGGTGATCCTCAAACTCCCCCCGGCCAGGCAGGTGCTGGCCAGCCGACAGATCAAATCCCGTTATCTGGAGCGCCTCATACATTACATGGAAGGGGCGGATCTGATCTGAACGCTCAAATTCCCTGTTTATTGACCGTCAAAAACCACCTGATTACGTCCGTTCTCTTTTGCTTTGTATAATGCGGCATCGGCGGATGTAAGCATCGCATCCACCGAATTATTTTTTTTGCTGTTTGTTACACCGATACTGATCGTAATGCCGATTTCACCGGATTTGGTTTTGATTTTATTTTCTGCAATTTCAGCCCGGATTCTCTCATAAATGTTTTCTTCAACCGATCCAAACGAATCGGGCACAATGATCAGGAACTCCTCCCCACCATACCTGCCTAAAAGATCATAGGGGCGAAGAATATTCTTTATTGCTTTAACAAAACCACATAAGACATCGTCGCCCGCGTGGTGTCCATATGTGTCATTGACCTGCTTGAAATGATCAATGTCACACAGCCCGATGCTTAACGTTGAATCTCTTCTCTGAGCACGGATCAATTCATTTGTCAGATTCTCTATAATCGCACGCCGGTTCAGGGTCGCGGTTAAAAAATCATGTGTGGCTTCATGCGTCAGTTTCAAGTTTAATAAATTCAATTCTTCCTTGGCCAGCTTCTGCTCAGTGATATCGGTTAGAATTACCACAAGCTTTGATATCTCGCCCTTCAGACTTTTGATGCAGGATGCACTTACAATGACGGAAATGTTGTCCCCTTGTTTTGTATACCGTTTGGTTTCAAACTGGACTTTATTCACAGACCCATACAAGGCTTGTAACTTTTCTGAGGTAATTTTCTTTTGGTCATCCGGGACAAATGGTATTTGTTTGCCTCGTAATTCATCGATGGTCCATCCGAACAAATCGACAAAGGCCGGATTCAGATATTCCGGCTCCCCTTTGTTGTTATAGAGTGCAATTGGGTCCGGAGTCGCAATGAGAATGGCCTTCATGCGTTCTTCACTTTCTCTTAACGCTTCCTCCGCTTTTTTTTGCTGGGTAATATCTGAAAGAACAGAGATTTTTTGATCCGTCAGAAAGGTGGATCTGAACTCAATATATTTTGACTCGCCATTTTTACAGGTGACAATGAACTCGCGAGTCTTTTCCTTTTTTTTTTGATTGCTGTCATGATCCCATGTTTCAGAGACTTTTTTCCGGTATTCTTTATCAGGATACGCTTTGATGAACCAGACATCTTTGGTGGGAATATCTTTCAGTGTATACCCCGTAATTTGTGTAAAATATGGATTGACATACAGGTATTTACCCTGGTTATCGATCAATGTAATTCCATGGGGGGTACTTTCAAGAATGGTTGACAGCATTTCTCTTTCTTCCTGCCGGGCCTTTTCCATCTGTACTCGATCGGTGATATCCCTCCAGATCGTATGAATGACCCGGTTGTCTTCCTGGTTTGAGATGGCGGTTAAAAGAACTTCTACGGGGAAGATTGTTCCATTTGCCTTGATGTGTTCCCATTCAAATCGATGGCTGCCGTTTTTCAAAGCGATATCCATCATCTTTTTTGATTTTTTTAATGAGTCGTTGCCATCGGATTGAAATGCCGGGGATAATTTCGAAGGGTGGGCCGTTAGAAGCGCGTTTTTGTCATGATACCCCAGCATATCCAACGCAGCCTGGTTACAATCAACGAACCGTTCATTCCTGATAATTAAAATAGCATCTTTAGATTTTTCAAAGAGAACACGATACGCATTGTCGTTGTTTTTGGCGTCCCTGTTTTCTGGCGCTGTTTCAGATCCTGAAAGCCTTGGTTCCGAGGCTTCCTTGATCGATTTTTCACCCATCGCTACCTCCCTCTGGTCTAAACTTGCGAAAACAACAAAGGCTCTCTTCGGGTTGAAATTTACGTTACACAAACCAACATAAAAAAGCAAGAACTGCGCTCAAGGAAGAAAAACAAACCTCGATATTGATGGGATCATTCAGAGATTCGGGCCGTATATACGGCGTTTTCAGCCATGCCGCCGGTAAACGGGTTGTTGAAACGGGCGGTGTGGGCATGGACCTCCGGGAATACGGCTTCAAGCAGATCTGTGAACGCCTTTTCAGGGGGATCATCCGACCACAGGGCGAACACGCCGCCCGGGGTCAGGTGTTCGGCCAGTTCCGTCAAGCCTTCGGGGGTATAAAACCGCGCGTTGGTCCGTTGCAGAAGCCGGTTGGGGGTGTGGTCGATGTCCAGAAGGATGATGTCCTGTTTTTTTCCGGGAATCGCCGGATCAAATCCCTGGTCCACATCCCGGCACCGGGCGAAAAAATCGTCATGAACGATCCGGCAGCGGGAATCGGTGCACAGCTGTTTTGCCAGGGGCACCAGATGGGTTTTGTGCCAGTGGATTACCGGAGTCAGATACTCCACCACCACCAGGGAGGTGACCCGGGAATCCTCAAGCGCTGCGGCGGCGGTATAACCCAGACCCAGGCCGCCGACCACCACTGCCAGGTCCGGTTTTGTCACCATAGCCAGGCTGAGTTCCGCCATTTTTGTTTCTGCTTCATGAAACAGGCTGGACATCAGAAAATGATCCCCCAGCTTGACTTCGTAGATCTCTTTCCCGTCCAGCTGCAG
>JBFLKI010000340.1:0-3151 GCA_040883135.1 Desulfotignum sp.
AGGGGGTGCTGCAGCTGCAGGGCCGGGCCTTTGCTTGACCGGCCCGTCAGAATCCAGTCAAACCATTCCCGGGGCTGTCCTTCAGTGAAATCGGTGCCTATGGCCACATGGTCGATGCCGATCATGTTCACCAGATAATCGATGACATCGATGAAATCAGCGAGCACGGACCGGTTGCCCGCCGGCAGAAACGGTGAAAAAATGGTGGCCCCCACCACCCCGCCGGTGTCAGCCACGGCCTTGATCAACTCATCCGGCTTGTTGCGGGGATGGTCGCAAAGATTTTTCGGATTGGCATGGGTCAGGGCCACCGGCCGCCGGGAATGGGCGATCGCTTCCAGTGCGGTCTGGTTGCCCACATGGGACAGATCGATGAGAATCCCCAGCCGGTTCATTTCTTCGATCACTTCTTTTCCGAAATTGGTCAGCCCGGCATCGAACCGTTCCAGGCATCCCTGTCCGGACAAGTTGCCCTCCATGTAGGTCAGCTGTATCACCCGGACCCCCAGCTGGTGAAACACCCCCAGCAGGTCCAGATCATCCTCGATAGCCGAGGTATTTTGAAACCCCAGGATAATGCCGGTCTTGTTCACCTGTTTGGCCTTTATAATATCAGCAGTGTCATGCACCGGAATAATCAGATCGGAAAAAGTGGTGAATGCCTTTTGCCACCAGGCGATGTTTTTGATGGTCTGCCGGAAATTTTCCAGGATGGAGCAGGTGCAGTTGACAGCGGTCAACCCGCCCTGCCGCATCTGTTCAAACACCGGCTTTCCCCAGTGGCTGATTTCCAGACAGTCAATCACTGTCATGGTGTCATGGATATTTCTATGTGACTGATTCACGTTGACATCTTCCTTTTCGAAAACAGCCGGTCATGGGAATAAACATCACATAAAAAAGGCTGTTGGGTCATGGCATCTCAATCAGCAGATGTGATATTGAGGCGAAAAAATAGGCCTGTCACCAGTAGTTTTGATCTTCGCGTCAGGATACGATCTTTCTGGCAAATTCAACGGCTTTCTGCTGGATTGCATCGTCCATGGCATCAGGGGTGGTGCAGGAACCGATAAACAATGTCCCCACATTGACCGCCTTATGATATTTCTGCATCCGGCCGAAGGCATCGATCATGCCTTCGGCATTTTTATCAAATCCCCCGGCACCGGTGGCAACCAGTGCCTGGCGCTGTCCATCCACCAGAGAGGCATGATCAGGCTGGTTGGCATTGGTATAAAGGCTGTATGTCCGGTCGATCACCGCTTTTATCTGGGCTGAGAATCCCCAGAAATAAAGGGGAGAGCTGAAAATGGTCAATTGTGAATCAACCACTTTTTTCATGACTTCCGGCATATCATCCTTTTGAATGCATCCTGTGAGCACAGAATTTTCCTTGCACTTACCGCATCCCATGCACCCTTTCAAATTTTTTGAATGCAGGTAAATGCGCTCAACGTCATGACCAAGCGTCTGTAACTCTTCTTCCACCCAGGCGAGTACCCTGGCAGTGTTTCCTTTTTTTCTGGCACTTCCCTCTAAAATGACGACGTTCATTTGAATCTCCAAAAAATTATCAGGGGTTGATATCAGACCGGTACACCCAGAGCCTTCAGGTCCGAGAGCAGCGTCAATTCATCAAAGAACCGGCCTTCCCGCCATTTTCCATGATATTCCAGGGTGGGCACCACCCAGTCATCCCCGCCGTTGACCTGGATGATTTTTTCAATAACGTCTTCAGGCTGCTCTTCGATCTCAATATAGGTGAATGCAATGCCGTGCTTTTTCAAAAATTCGATGGTCATGGTGCAGTGCGGGCACCAGGCAGCCGCATAAACAGTTAACATGTGAGCCTCTCTAAATTATTTTTTCACGGATCATGCCTTTTTTTTTCCTGCGGGTTTCAATGCCCGTCAGAACAACCGCAAATGCCGGATATGTTTGGGGGCGTGAGCAAAAAAGGCGGCCAGTACAAAAGCGGTCATCATAGCCGGAACGGCCGGAAGCCAGCCGTGAATCGCCATTCCCATGAGCACCAGCTTGACCAGGGTGGTCAGGCCGGCCGGTTCCCGCAGCAGCTGCCGGTGGCGCAGCATTTCCGTGGTCATGAGCAGCACACCCGTGACAGCGGCGAGGGTCAGGTAACCCAAGGGCAGGTCCGGGTGTCCGGGCAGCAGAAACACGGCCAGAAACACGGCGGCCCCCACCTGGTGGAGCGCCCGGATGAAAATGGAACCTATCCACACCCAGAGAGGGCGGTCAGCGGTTCGTCCCAGCCGGGTGTCCGGGGGGCGGTGGGTCTGTTTTTTGTCACTCATGCAGGTCTCTTTTGGTGTTGCGTTGATGGCTCAGGTGTGCCTGAGCCTGGCCCGGACCATTCTTACGGCGTATTTTTAACAGAAAATAACCCAGCAATCCGGTTGTGGCAACCGCAAAAATGCCATGGGTCACAGAAATCAAGAACAATGCATTACTGTTGAAAGGCACACGAATCCATAAAAGGAAGCCCGAGATCACTGTGCCGGTGCCTGAAACGTGTAATCCAGGAGACCCCCCCCGGTGACGGACCCAGGTGGTATCCCCTTGCCCGTATTTGCCGAATATCCCGGTGTTCAAAAACATTGCGCCTCCGCCCGTCGGGAAAACAAAGGGGGGAGAAACAGTTGTGAATATCACATATTCAACATTTTTTTGCCCATGGCCAGGCGTTCCAGGGTTTGGTCATCTTCCAGGTCCGCCACCACCTGTTCGAGCATGTCGGGAATGGCGATCCCCTGGGGGCATTTGTCCAGGCATTCTCCGCACTGGATGCACTGGGAGGCATACCCCATCTGCCCGCCGCTGAAGATGTCCCCGCACCGGATGGCATACATGAACCGGGCTTCAGGTTCGTTTTTGAACAGGTGAAGCTTGTTGAGGATCTCGAACGCCCCGGAAATGTTCACCCCTTCCGGACAGGGTTTGCAGTATTCACATCCGGTACAGTTCACCGCCATCAGCCGTCGGTAGGTATCGGCCGCCTGTGTCACCCGGTCTTTTTCCTCAGGGGTCAGGGAATTGGGAAAGGCGGAGGACGCAATATTCAGATTTTCTGCCACATGGGCTTCCTCATTCATGCCGGACAGCACCATGGTGACCTCGGGATGGTCCCAGA
>JBFLKI010000081.1:0-5646 GCA_040883135.1 Desulfotignum sp.
GCCGCAAACCCGATGACCGGGATATCAATGGCGATGCGGAACGGATCGGTCTCCAGAATGGCCATGGCACCGGCCCCATAGGTTTTGAGGATCAGGCCGGCATGGGCCACCGTCACATTGTTTTCCTGGAGAAACTGCATGACACGGCGCACTGCGTGATGGGTGTTCCAGGCTTTGACGATCATCTGGTGTTTGGCTCTTCCGATGCCGGTGACCTCCAGAAGCTTTTCCGGCTGATTTTCGATGATTTCCAGGGTCTGGTCCTGGAACCGGTCCACGATGCGGTCGGCCAGCGATTTGCTGATCCCCTTGATCATGCCGGACCCCAGGTATCTTCGGATCCCGGACACCGTGGCCGGCAGGGTGACCTCATAGGCTTCCGCCTTGAACTGGTCCCCGTATTTCGGATGGGATGCCCACTGCCCTTTCAGGGTCAGGGTCTCGCCTTCGGCCACTCCGGCCAGATATCCCACTACGGTGATCGGGTCTTTGATCTTTTCCACCCGGATACGGCAGACCGTGTACTGGTTGTCCGGATTCTGGTATGTGAGGCGGGACAGGATCCCTTTGATAGTGATCATGGGACCGGTCGTCCCCTTTGTCGGGTGATCCAATGGGCGGCAGCCATCAGGTTTTCGGCGAAATGGTCGGGCGGCGTGCCCCGGGCACTCAGTTCCTGAAACGCCTGTTTCCCGTTTCCCGTCGCCACCAGCACGGTCCTGCCGCAACCGGCGTTCCGGGCCGCCGCCATATCCTTGACACTGTCCCCCACGAACACGGACCCGGCCAGGTCGATGTCATACCGGGCCTGTGCCTGGAAAATAAGTCCGGGCCTGGGTTTGCGGCAGTCACACCCGTCATCCGGGGTATGGGGGCAGAAAAAAACATCCAGAATCCGGCCCCCGGCCGCTACAATCCCCTGGTGCATTTTTTCAAAAATCCGGTCCAGTGTCTGGGCCGTGGCCATATTTCTGCCGATGATGGACTGGTTGGTGATCACAATGATGTCAAATCCGAACCGGTTCAGCCGGGCCACTGCCCGGCGGCTGCCGGGAATGAAATGAAATTTGGACGGGTCCGTGACATATTCCGGTGAATCCTGGTTGATCACCCCGTCCCGGTCCAGAAATACCACCGTTGCCGTCATTATTACTCCGCCACGGCAAAGGCCTGGTAAAACCCCTCGTTTTTCACAAGGTTCTCACTGAACCGTTCCGCATCCCTGAGACTGGAAAACCGGCCGATCCGGACCCGGTAGAACCGGCCCCGGTGATCGTCATGCACCACGATATGGGCGTTGACATAGGATTTGGACAGTTTATCCCTGAACCGGTCGGCATTGGCCTTTTCCTGAAACGCGCCCACCTGAACCGTGAAATTGCCGGTCCAGTAGTCCAGGTCCCTAAACGCCACCGGCTCTTTGTGATCATATTCCGTAGCCGCCCCGAGGGCCCTGATCTGGACCCGGGCTGTTCCGGAACCCACCATGTCGACCTTTCTGGCGCCGGTATAGGACAAATCGATAATCCGGCCGGTGACAAACGGCCCCCGGTCATTGATCCGGACCTTGATTTTTTTGTTGGTGTCCAGATTGTGCACCTCCACCCACGTATTCATGGGCAGGGTCTTATGAGCCGCCGTCATGGCATACATGTCATAGGTCTCACCATTGGCGGTTTTGCGGCCGTGAAATTTTTTCCCATACCAGGAGGCGAGGCCGTTCTGGACAAATCCGTGGGCACTGGCAATGGGCGTGTAACGCTTTCCCATGACGGTGTAAGGCCGTTGCGTGGCAGGGGGTTTTCCGGTCTGTTTTTGGGACGGCGGCTCAGAGCGTTTGTCCGGCAGAGGTGAATCAATGGATTTGGCGCATCCCGCACACAATACACAGAACAGACAAAGGCCAAACAGCCGGATACCGATTCTCAGAATAGGGGAATGGATTTTTTTCATGGGTCCAGGGCGTGTGAAATAATATCTTCCATGTTATCGGTAAAAATAATACGCATCTGATCCTGGATATGCCCGGGCACATCTTCCATATCCTTTTGATTTTGCAAGGGGAGAATCACCGACTTGACACCGGCCCGGTGGGCCGCGATGATTTTTTCCTTGATCCCGCCCACCGGCAGCACCTCTCCCCTGAGGGTGATCTCACCGGTCATGGCCAGGCGGGGCCGCACCTTCCGGCCGGAGATCAGAGACACCAGCGCCACCAGCATGGTGACCCCGGCCGAAGGACCGTCTTTGGGAATGGAGCCGGCCGGCACGTGCACATGAATGTCATGGGTGTCAAAAAACGTGTCATCCACACCCATTTTTTCGGCATGGGACCGGATGAAGCTCAGGGCCGTTGAAGCGGATTCCTTCATCACATCTCCCAGCTGGCCGGTGAGGGTCAGCTCCTTGCCCCCTTTCATGGCCACCGCCTCCACAAACAGGATTTCTCCCCCCACCGGGGTCCAGGCCAGGCCCACCACCACGCCGGGGACGTGGATCCGCTGGGCCAGGTCCGGAATACGCTGCACCGGCCCGAGATATTCATGCAGGTCATCCTGATGGATCACCAGACTCAAGGCCTGTAATTCAGCGATTTTCGTAGCCACCCCCCGGCAGATGGTGCCGATCTGACGTTCCAGATTCCGCAGGCCGGATTCCCGGGTATACCCGGAAATAATTTTTTTGACCGCCCCGGGGGTGAACCGGATCTGACCGGCTGTCAGCCCATGGGCCTCCCGCTGCCTGGGGATCAGGAACCGTGTGGCGATTTTGTGCTTTTCATCCTCGGTGTATCCGTTGAGTTCCAGCACTTCCATCCGGTCCCGGAGGGGCGGCGGAATGGTGTGCAGCACGTTGGCGGTGGTCAGAAACATGACGTCAGACAGGTCAAACGCGACATCCAGGTAATGGTCGGTAAACGAATTGTTCTGCTCCGGATCCAGCACCTCCAGTAATGCCGATGAAGGATCGCCTTTGTAGGAGGAGTCCAGCTTGTCGATCTCGTCCAGCATGAACACCGGATTTTTTTTTCCGGCCTTCCGGATGTTCTGAATGATCCGGCCGGGCAGCGCCCCCACATAGGTTCTGCGATGTCCCCGGATCTCGGCCTCATCCCGAACACCTCCCAAGGAAATCCGGACAAATTCCCGGCCCAGGGCCTTGGCAATGGACCGGCCCAGGGAGGTTTTGCCGGTACCGGGGGGACCGGTGAAACATAGAATCGGGCCTTTGGAATTTTTCTTGAGTTTCCGGACCGCCAGAAATTCCAGAATCCGTTTTTTGGGTTTTTCCAGCCCGTAATGATCCTGATTCAGGATGCGCCGGGCGGACCTGATATCCAGCACATCTTTGGAAGACTTGTGCCAGGGCAGGCTGGTGAGCCAGTCCAGATAGGTGGAAGCCACCACATACTCGGAAGAGGAGGGATGCATACGGGACAGCCGCTGCAGTTCCCTTTTCGCTTCTTTTTCCGCTTCTTCCGGCAAATGGCTTTTCCGAATCAATGACCGGTATTCTCGGAATTCCACACTTTCCGTATCGTTTTCCCCCAGTTCTTCCTGGATGGCCTTGAGCTGCCGCCTCAAATAATATTCCCGCTGCTGCTTGTCCATGTCTTCCTTGACCTGGCTCTGAATCCGGGAACCCATTTCCAGAATTTCCAGCTGATCATTGACCAGACGGGTAACTTTTTTCAAGCGCTGTTTCACATTGAGCATTTCCAGGACTTTCTGTTTTTCTTTCACCGGTGCATTGATGGTGGAAGCGACCATGTCGGCCAGCACATTGGGCTCCTGAAGCGACTTGATCATGTGGGCCATCTCGCCGGGCAGTCCGGGTGACAGATTTACGATTTTTTCGTACTGTTCGGCGATATTGGCCATGAGTGCCCGGTTTTCCACCGTCCGCTCCTGATTTTTGCAGGTCAGCACCTCGATCTCCGCCTGAAGATAGGGTTTGCCCTGTAAAAATCGCACGGTTTTGAACCGGTTCAGTCCCTGGATCAGCAACTGCGCCTTTTCATCTTCCATCTTGGACATTTTCAGGATCATGGCCACCGTCCCGATGCGAAACAGGTCCTCGGCCCGGTGTTTTGACCCCGGATCCGGCTTTTTGGAAAGGATCAGACCCAGCATCCGGGAGCCGGCCATGGCTTCATCAATCAGATCGATGGCTTCTTTCTGGATCAATACCAGAGGCAGCACCATTTTGGGAAACAGGTTGGTGTCCACAATGGGAAGGATCGGAAGCCTAGCGGGAATATCATTGGTGGAGATGGCAGCGGCGGAATGTCGGATATCATCCATGAATGCCCCTTGGTGATTGAACAGGAATGCTAGATAAAATCCATGGACAGGTCATGCGCCGGCTTGAAATTTTCTGAAAAAAGTTTGCCCAGTGTCAGTTGAAGAAAACCGTTGTCAAACACGGCAGACACCTTTTCCACATCGATCATGCAGGGAAGATACAGCACCCGTTCGAACTGGCCGAACTGAATTTCAGCCAGCCGGTAGGTGGCTGCGGGGTCCAGCCGGGTGGTTTTCCGGTTTCCCGAAAGTTTGACCGCTTTGCTGCAAACCTCGATCAGGATATCCTGCTTCTGTACCCCGGCGATCTCCGCCTGAATAACGATCTGGTTTTGGGTCTCGAAAATATCCATCTGGGGTTTCCAGATCCGCTTTGAAAAACAGAACATGGGATTTACGGATTGAAACATGTCGTGAAATGATTTGTCATCGGTTTCGTACGTACCGAGATTACTGCCGAAACGAATCTCTATATGTTCCATAAAAAACTCCTGCAGATGGTGTTCCTAAACGCATATGATCACAGTGCAAAATAACATCCAGCCATAAAATTGTAAAGCGCAATAAAATTATTCCGGTTGTCGGGTCTTGAAATCCGGACCAATGGGTGATAAGGGACATGCATGAACGCCTTGATTCAACAGACCGCTTTGATCACCGGAGCATCCAGAGGCATCGGCCGGGCCATTGCAGGGAATCTGGCGTGCCGGGGCATCTTTGTGTATCTCAATTTCCGGTCCGATGAAACCGGGGCCCGGAACACCCTTACCGATATTCAAAACCAGGATGGCCAGGCCGAACTGCTCCGATTCGACGTGACCCGTCAAAACCAGTGTAATGATGCCGTGGCCCTGGTCATCAAACAGCGCGGCCGTCTGGACATTCTGGTGAACAACGCCGGGATCCGGGAGGACCACTTGTTTGCCATGATGAAGAAACCGGCCTGGGAAGCTGTAATCAACACCCATTTGAACGGATTTTATCACCTGACCCGGCCGGTGGTCCGTCAGATGATCAAGCAGCGATTCGGCCGGATCATCAACATCAGCTCCGCCGCCGGCCAGGTGGGCAATGCCGGACAGGTCAACTACAGCGCCGCCAAGGCCGGAATCATCGGTGCCACCCGGGCCCTGGCCAGAGAGATCGGCAGCCGGGGCATCACCGTGAATGCGGTGGCACCGGGATTCATAGACACCGATATGGTGGCGGGGCTGGATCTGGAAAAAATCAAGGAACAGATCCCGGCCGGCCGCCTGGGACACCCTGAAGAGGTCGCTGCCGTGGTCGGTTTTCTGTGTTCCAAGGAAGCCGCCTATGTCAACGGTCAGGTGATCGGGGTGAA
>JBFLKI010000341.1:0-15233 GCA_040883135.1 Desulfotignum sp.
AAGACACGGGAAAACTGGTCAGGGAATCAGATCTTCTGCCCGGCGGGTCTGACAAGAATTTTGCGGCAAGGGATACCAGAGAAAGAAGGCCCGTGATCTGGGATACCACGCTGGTGGACTTCAGGGATGCCCCGGATGCCGACCCGATGGTATCCGGTGAATGGGACATCAGGATGGCAGACGGACGTACCGTGGCCTGTCATACGGTCTGGGACGCGTTCTGCGACAGGGTCAATGAATATCCCCTGGACAAGGTGGAAACGATCACCGGCGTGCCGTCCAAAGATATCCATGATGCGGCTGTGATGTATGCCAAAAGCAAACCCGGTGCCATCCACTGGGGGGTGGCCGTGGACATGACCCCGGCATTGACCCCCCTGGTCTCCGGGATTTCCGCCCTGTGGGCCATCACCGGCAATCTGGATGTGCCGGGCGGCAATGTGTTTGCCCGGTTTGCCTTTGACGTGGTGCCCTATGCCCTGCCCGGCACCAAAGGGGCGATCCGCCTGAAGACCGAAGAGCAGGACAAACCCCGCATCGGTGCGGACCGGTACATGCCGTTGAACAAGTTTTACTGGCGGTGCCAGACCGACATGACCCTGGACCAGATTTTCACGGAAGATCCCTATCCTATCAAAGGGATGTGGATCCAGACTGCGGGCATCATGCAGGGGCTGGGCATGGACCCCAAAAAATGGCGGGCCGCCCTGGAAAAACTGGATTTCATCGTGGCCGTGGATTTGTTCCATACCCCCACCACCCAGTATGCGGACGTGGTGCTGCCGGCCGGCACCTTTCTGGAAAAAGACAGCTTCAGAAGCTGGTGGGTGCCGCTTCAGACCATCAACAAGGTGGTGGAGGTGGAGGGATGCCGGCCGGATGTGGCCATCAATTTCGAGCTGGCCAAACGGTTTGATCCGGAATTCAAGTTCGATACCATTCATGACCTTTACGACGATATCCTCAAACCCTCGGGCATGACATTCAAAGAACTCCAGGCCAAAGGATGGGCCTATCCCCCGGAAGGCAGCACCTCCTGTCCTTACCTTCGCCATGAAAAAGGGCTGCTTCGGCCGGACAGAAAGCCGGGCTTCCGGACCCAGACCGGACGGTTCGAACTCTATGCCACCCTCAGGGAGGAGTGGGACCTGGAGCCGATGCCGCACCATGAAGAGCCCCCGTTCACGCCGGTGTCCCGGCCGGACCTGGCCAAAGACTATCCGTTGATCCTGTCCACGGGCCGGCGGTCCCCGGCGTTTTTCCACACCGAACACCGCCAGATTCCCTGGCTCCGGGAGATCGATCCGGACCCGGTGGTGGAGATCCATCCGGTCACGGCGGCAAAAAATCATATCAGCCATGGGGAATGGATGTGGATTGAGAACTGGATGGGCCGGGCCCGGTACAAGGCCAAGGTCACGCCGGTGGTGCCCGAATGGATGATCATGGCCCCCCACGGCTGGTGGTTTCCGGAAAAAAAGGCGGCCGAGCCCGATCTTTACGGCATGTGGGACTCCAACATCAACCAGCTCATTCCCATGGGCCACCAGGGCAAAGACGGCCAGGGCGCTCCCATCAAGCATTCCATGTGCCGGATCTACAAATGTGAAGGAGGCAGATCATGAGTTCAAAACCGCAGTTCGGACTTCTTATCGACTATGAATACTGCACCGGTTGTCATGCCTGCCAGGTGGCTTGTGCCCAGGAAAACAAGTGGCCCGCCGGCATGGGCGGTATCCGGGTCCAGGAAATCGTCCAGGCCCTGCCAAAGGACAAACACTACCTGACCTATCTGCCGTTCCCCACCGAGCTGTGCATCCTGTGCCGGCCCCGCACGAAAAAAGGGCTGGACCCGGCCTGTGTGAAACACTGCATGGCCGGATGCATGACCTTTGGTCCCATTGATGACCTGGCACAACAGATGAAAGAAAAACCCCGTATGGTGCTGTGGGTTCCCAGATGACCTCCCTGGCCGCAGCATCCTGCCTCCCGGGGATGTGCTCTTGAAAAAAGAGCCGGCCCGGGGGGCTTTTTTATATCATTGTTGTTGTTTCTATTTCTGAAATTTTCTTGTAGATTTATAAAAATCCCTGTTGACAATCCAGCATCCCCATGATATCGAGTTATCATATGATAAAAAAATCTAACGTTTGTTAGAAAAAATGAATTGAACTCTGTAAAGGGGCGGGATCCATGAACATCGCAAAGAACCTGGAAAACGCAGCACGTCAATTTCCGGACAACATGGCCCTGATGGCGGATGGTGTTCAACTGACATACCGGCAGTTCAACACGTCGGCCAATCGGGTTGCCGCGGCACTTCAGAAAAAAGGAGTAAAACCCGGCAGTCATATCGGCCTGTGCGCCCCCAATTCCCCGGACTGGCTGTGTTTCTATTTCGGGGTGCTCAAAACCGGGGCCGTGGCCGTAACCCTGCCACATGCCATGACCGGTGACGAGCTCATACCGGTGCTGGCGGACTGCGACCCGGAAATCATTTTCACCGATGACACCAAGAAAAAGGTGCTGAATGACTTGTCCTGTCCGGCCGGACTTATTTTGAAGACCGACAGGATGTTCGATCCTGTTCCGCCTGTTCCCGGCAGTGAACCTGGTCTCAGTGTGGACCGGCATCCGGATGATGTCGCCGCTATCCTGTATACCGGCGGCACTACCGGCGTGCCCAAAGGGGTGATGCTCACTCACAGAAATATCATGACGTCGGCCCTTAACGTATCCCATAACGAACGTTCCTGCGAAACCGACCGGGCACTGTGCTTTTTGCCCCTCAACCATGTGTTCGCCCAGATGCATATCATGAACGCCACGGTGTTCAGTGCTGGGGGCCTGGTGATCCAGCCCGCCTTCAACATGGATGCCCTGCTTGCGGCAGTGGAAAAATTTTGTATCACCAAACTGTATGCCGTACCCACCGTGTATATCCGGCTGCTGTCTTTGGGGGATATCAAGGAAAGACTGGGCACGGTGCGGTACTGTTTTTCTGCGGCCGCCAGCATGGCAAAAGAGGTGGTGCGGGAATGGAAGGCAAAGACCGGCCTGGACATCAACGAGGCATACGGCATGACCGAAAGCGCTTCCATGGTGTCGTTCAACCATTATCACCATCATGTGATCGGTTCGGTGGGGACCCCGGCCCCGGGTGTGGAGATCCAGATCCGTGATGAGCAGGGCCGGGTCCTTCCGTCCAACCGGGAAGGGGAGATCTGTATTGCCGGCCCAAATATCATGAAAGGATATCTCAACCGCCCCGAAGACACGGAAACCGCATTCTGGGGCCGCTGGTTCCGGTCCGGGGACATCGGATACCTGGATGATGACAACTACCTGTTCATCGTGGACCGGATCAAGGAACTGATCATCACCGGCGGAGAGAACGTGTCCCCCAGAGAAATCGAAGAACTGCTATACACCCGCCACGAAATCGAAGAATGCGCCGTGATCGGACTACCTGACAAAGAATATGGAGAGCGGGTCACCGCCTATATCGTGTTCCGGTCCGACCAGTCCGTGGATCCGGCTGATCTCAGGGCATATCTTAAAACCCGGCTGTCTGCGTTTAAGGTTCCCAAGGCGTTTATCAGCGTCAGTGAACTGCCTAAATCCAGCACCGGCAAGCTGTTGAAAAGAGAACTCAAACGTCAGGTCCTGAAAGGATAATCTTATGGCACAGGTCATCGCAGATAGACGGGATGTGGATTTCGTGCTTCACGAACAGTTTGAGATCTCCACGCTGAGTACCCATGAGCGGTATGCCGAATTCAACAAAAAAGTGATGGACATGATCGTGTCCGAGGCCCGTACCCTGGCAGTCAAGGAACTTCTGCCCGTCCTGAAGACCGGCGATATGGAAGGATGCCGATACGAAAACGGCCGGGTCAGAATGCCGGAATCGTTCAAACGGGTCTGGTACCTGCTGGAAAAAGGCGGATGGTTTGCCCCCTGCCAGAATGTGGACGAGGGCGGGCAGGGCATGCCCCACAGCCTCAATGTCATGGCCCAGAACTATCTGTTCGGTGCCAACATGGCCCTAATGATGGTGACGGGTCTCAATCACGGGGCCGGGGAAATCCTGGAACGGTTCGGCACCGACATTCAGAAGAAATTATATCTGAAAAATCTGTACACCGGCCGTTGGGGCGGCACCATGGCCCTGACCGAGCCCGAAGCCGGGTCCAACCTGGGGGAGCTTCAGACCCAGGCCGCAAAAAATCCCGACGGCACCTACCGACTGACCGGTACCAAGATCTTTATCAGCGGCGGAGACCAGAATATTACCGACAACATTATCCACCTGGTGCTGGCCAGATGCGAAAACGCCCCGGCCGGATCCCGGGGAATCTCTTTGTTTGTGGTGCCCAAAATCCATGTGAACAACGATGGCAGCCTGGGTGCTCCCAACGATATTGTGTGTACCGGCATCGAGGAGAAAATGGGATTGCACGGCAGCCCCACCTGCACCCTGGCTTTGGGCAGCAGCGGACAATGCACCGGTACCCTGGTGGGAGAAGAAAACAAAGGTCTGGCCATGATGTTCGTGATGATGAACATGGCACGGCTTATGGTGGGGGCACAGGCCCTGGCATGTGCCTCATCTGCATATCTGCACGCACTGGAATATGCGAAAACCCGCTTCCAGGGGTCCTTGCCCGCCGGATCCGACCGTGCCGCCGTTCCCATCATCGACCAGCCCGATGTCCGGCGCATGCTGCTGACCATGAAATCATACACCGAAGGCATGCGCAGCCTGCTGTGCTACATCGGCCTGCTGGAAGACCGGAAAACGGTGGCTGTCGATGCGGTGGAAAAAATCGGATGCCAGGATTTGATCGACATCCTCATTCCCGTTGGCAAGGGCTATGTCACGGACCGGGCCGTGGATGTCTGCAACCAGGCCATCCAGGTGTTTGGCGGATACGGGTACACAGCGGAATTTCCTGTGGAGCAGATTTTTCGGGATGTCCGGGTCACGGCCATCTATGAAGGGACCAACGGAATCCAGGCCATGGACCTGGCCGGCAGAAAACTGTCCCTGCATAGCGGTCGACTGTTTGAGCGCCTGATCAAAGAAATTCAGGCCACCCTGGCACGGGCAAAACAGATCTCCGGCCTGGAATCGGAGGCCCGTGCCCTGGAAGCTGCGGTGATGGAACTGACAAGCACCGCTGTCGCGCTGCGTGCGGTCTTGGCGGACAAAGACCGGGCTCTGACCGGATATGCCTTTGCCTGGCCGTTCATGGCGTCTTTAGGAGATGTGGTCATGGCATGGATGCTGGTGTGGCGTGCAGCGACAGCCAAAGAAAAACTGGCTGCCGGAGCCAATGCCCGGGATACTGATTTTTATGACGGACAGGTACAGTCGGCCCGTTTTTTCACCGGATGCATTCTGCCGGTGACCCTGGGAAAGCTGACCGCCGTCACCCGGATGTGCCCGGCAGCCGTGGAGATCCGCAATTCGTCATTTTGAAAATAGCAACGGTTTCAATACTGTCATAACTGGTCATCACAACAGATCTTAACCATCACAGTTTCAGGAGGAAAGATGTCACATATGTCAAAAATCGGCGTGATCGGCGCCGGCCACATGGGAAGCGGTATCGCCCAGAAAATCGCCCAGGAAGGCATACAGGTTGTGCTGGTGGATATCAAACAAAGCGCGGTTGACACCGGCCTTTCAGGAATCCGTCAATTGCTGGAAGGCGGAGTGAAACGGGGCCTGTTTACCCCGGAAAAAATGGAAGCGATTCTTTCCCGCATCACCGGCACTACGGAAATCAAAGCGGTGGCGGATGCGGACATCGTGATCGAGGCGGTGTTCGAGGATAAAACCGTCAAAACTACCCTGTTCAAAAACCTGGATGCGGTGTGTGAAGAATACACAATTTTCGCCACCAATACCTCCAGTTTTTATGTACATGAATTTGCCAACCAGACCCGACGTCCGGACCGGTTCATCGGGCTGCACTATTTTTTCCATCCCGCCAAAAACAAACTGCTGGAAATCATTCCTCATGAGACAACCAGTCAGCAGACCATTGATACGGCCAGGGCATTTGCAGCCCGACATGGAAAGGTAGCCATTGTGGTGAAAGATTCTCCGGGATTTGCCGTGAACCGTTTTTTTGTTCCATCCTCCAATGAGGCGGCCAGAATGCTGGAAGAAGGCATGGGCAATATCGCCACCATCGAAGCAGCAAGCAAACAGGCCTTTGGCATCGGCATGGGGTCGTTCGAGATTCTGAACGTCACCGGCATCCCTTTGGCGGTCCACGCCTCCCAGAGCCTGGGAGACGAACTGGGGCTTTTTTATGACACTCCGGACATGATGAGAACTCAGATGGAAACCGGTAGAGACTGGGATCTGACCGACGGGCCGGTGGAGGAAGACAGAATCGATGCCATTGTGGACCGGTTCTACAGTGTGTGCCTGGGTGCGGCCGCCTCGCTGGTGGATGAGGGTGTGGCCACCATGGAAGATGTCAACCTGGGGGCCAAGATCGGGCTGCGGTGGCGTGAAGGCCCGTTTGAGATCATGAACCGCATCGGCATTGACAAGGCTTGCCAGGTGGTGGATGCGGCCGTGAAAAGATATCCTGGCTTTAAAATGCCCAAAATTCTTGTGGATCAGAAAGCCAAGGGACAGCCCTTTGAATTCAAACTGGTGACCCTGGAGAAAAAACAGGATGTCGCCTGGATCACGATCAACCGGCCCGATGCCCTGAACGCCTTGAATGAGGCGGTGTTCCGTCAGCTGGCCCAGACGTTCGCCGTGGCTGAAAATGATCCGGATATCCGGTCCATCGTGTTCCGTGGAGAGGGAAAAACTTTTGTGGCCGGGGCGGACATTCAGTTTTTCGTGGACCGCATCAAGGCCGGCCGCATCGACCATATCGAAACCTTTACCAAAAATGGGCATGACCTTCTTATGAAAATCGAAAACAGCCCCAAAAAAACCATTGCCCTGCTGGATGGCCTGTCTTTGGGCGGGGGCAGTGAAATGGCCCTGGCCTGCCGGTATATCGTGGCCACCCCGGCCGGTTCCATGGGTCTTCCGGAAACCGGCATCGGCATTGTCCCGGGCCTGGGAGGGATGCTGCGCATGGCCCGCCGGGTGGGCCCGGCCCTTGCCCGATATTTCGTGTTCACCGGCCAGACCCTGTCCGCCCAGGATGGCGTTGACCTGGGACTGATCCACTGCATCGTGGACCCCATCGACATCGATACCACCATCCGGGAACTGACTGACATGGCGGACAATACCGACAAATATGCACCCCGCGCGGTGCCGGACCGGTTTGCGCCTTTGGCCGACCTGTTTGCCTACGGCCGGGTCAACGGATGGGATCACGCGCCGGAACCGGTGAAAAAAATGCTGGCCAGAAAATCACCCAAAGCCCTGGCCCTGGCTGATGATATCATGACGGCCCAGGAAGATCTGTCCATGGACGCAGCTGTTGCCTGTGAGCTGGAAAGTCTGAAGGCGCTGTTCTCCTCGGCCGATGCTTTTGAAGGCCTTTCCGCAGCCGCGGCCCATCGAAAACCGGTGTTCACGGGAAAATAAACCATATACCAGAAAAGGAAACACCCTATGTATACGAAGGCATTTATCCCCTATAAAGGCTATTATTCCACCCCTTTCTGCAAATGGCAGGGCAGCCTTGCCAATGAAAACGCTATCACGCTGGGGGCGGCCCTATCCAGACAATTTTTTGAACAAAAAGACATCGATGTGAACGATCTGGATTACTGCATCTTTGGTAACACCATCGGCCAGCACCGCCAGTTTTACGCCTCCCCCTGGACTGCAGCCCTGTTGGGAGCCACGGCCCTGCCCGCCATCGCCATCAGCCAGGCCTGCACCACCGGGGCCACCTGCATCAACCAGGCGGCCATGGGCATTGAGACCGGCCTGTTCCAGCGGCCGTATGTCATCACCGTGGATCGCACTTCCAATGGTCCCCACACGATCTGGCCCAATCCCAGGGGACCGGGCGGCGAGGTGATTTCGGAAAACTGGAATATGGACAATTTCAATGCCGATCCCAACACCGGCAAAAAAATGGTGGAAACCGCGGAAAACGTGGCAAAGGAAAACGGATTCACCAAAGAGATGTGCGATGAGCTGGTGGTGCGGCGGTATGAACAGTACCAGAATTCTCTGGCTGATGACCGGGGATTTCAGCGGCGATACATGCAGCCCGTGGAGATCGCAATTTCAAAAAAGAAAACCATGCTGGTGGAAGAGGACGAAGGCGTTATCCCGTCCACAAAAGAGGGTCTGGCCAAGCTTAAGCCCACCATCCCCGGCGGGGTGCTCAGCTTCGGGGCCCAGACCCATCCGGCGGACGGCAATGCCGGGGTGATCGTCACCAAAGAAGACAATGCCCGGCAGCTCAGTGCCGATAAAGCCGTTACCATCCAGGTGATCGCTTACGGCTATGCCCGGGAGCGAAAAGGATTCATGCCGGCAGCCCCGGTGCCGGCCACCCGTATGGCCCTGACAAATGCGGGTCTCACCATCCAGGATATCCGGGTCATTAAGACCCATAATCCTTTTATCGTGAATGACCTGTATTTCGCCAAACAGATGGAGATCGACCCGTTCGGGTTCAACAACTTCGGATCCTCCCTGATTTTCGGGCATCCCCAGGGTCCCACCGCCACCCGCCTGATCATCGAAGGCATCGAGGAAACCGTCATGGCCGGGGGCGGCTATTTTCTGTGGACCGGATGTGCGGCCGGCGATTGCGGGGCGGCCCTGATCTTCAAGATTTCCTGATCCGTAAAAACCCCGCACCCACAAAGATTGTGCAGGGCCGCCTGATCCCCATGGGCGGCCCTGTTTCTTTTCAGACCCGCCTTTTTCAGAAAAGGCCAAAGATCCTTTATTCCTGAGTTCAGTTGCATTGTACGGGTTTGTGATTATTTTTACAGTCAGCCGGAATAAATAATGGCTGAATGGTTAATCAGATAACAAACTGAGGAGATAACATGGTGCGACTTAAAATTTTATTGATTATGGCTGGCTTTTTTCTATTGGCATCAATCGGGACTGCTTCACCGGTTTACGCCTCGTCCTGCAACCAGGATAGTAATCAGACGTCAGGTGGGAACAGCATGTTTGACCGGCGTTTTTCAGACATGGATACGGATGGTGATGACAGCCTGAACTTCACGGAATTCAAACAGGTTTTCACATCCACTGAGCAGCAGGGCTTTGACCGCCTTGACAGCGATAAAAACGGCAGTTTGAGCCGCGAGGAATGGCATCAGTTCAAAGAAATGCATCAAGGGATGGGAATGCATCATAAAAAAAGGTATCATGACAAGCCGCTGCCAGACCCCTCAAAATTCAACGCCCACTTTCCGGACATGGACAAAGATCATAATGACCAGGTAACACGCGATGAATTCAACGTGTATTTTGGGGATACATCAGACGATGCGGATGTGTTCAATGCCATTGATCTGGATGAAAACGGTTATCTGGATCATGATGAATGGCATGAGTTTAAAGCAGCACATGGGTTGAAGCACATGGATTGATGGAACAACACCCGCATTGGTCTGTTTGATGGCGGCAGGCCCCCGAATCCGGGGTCAGTTCCTTTATAAGAGTCCCGGTAGAAACAGTGCGATCTGCGGAAAGACCATCAGCAGTGCGTTGCATATGATCAGGGCCAGCAGAAACGGCATCACACCCCTAAAGATGGCTTCCAGCGGAATGTCCTTGGACACGCCGTACACCACGTACACGTTGATACCCACCGGCGGAGTGATCACTCCCATCTCCGCGATCAGCACGATGATGACCCCGAACCAGATGGGGTCGAATCCCAGGGCCTGGGCCACCGGGAAAAAGATGGGAACCGTGAGCATGATAAGGGCGAATCCGTCCATGAAGCATCCACCCACCAGGTAGATCAGAATGATCACCATCATGATCAGCATGGGGTGCAGGGGCAGGGCGGCGACCCAGTTGGACAGATCAAAGGGGATACGGGTCACGGCCATGAAATGACCGAACACCGTTGCCCCTGCCACGATTACCATGACCATGCAGCTCAGCCGTGTGGTGTCGGCAATGGCTTTGAGAAAATGTTTCCAGGACAGCTGGCGTCGGACTACCGACAAAATCAAGGTTAAAAATGCGCCTACGGCTGCGGCTTCCGTGGGAGTGAACACACCGGAGAACAGCCCGCCCATGACCGACCCGAAAATCAGCAGAGCCTCGATTACGCCGGTCAGGGATTTGATTTTCTGGGTCCAGGTGGTTTTCGGGCCGGCCGGGGCCAGGGACGGGTTGCGTCGGACCTGCAGGTGAATGGCGGCAATGAACAGCAAAGACAGCAGGATGCCCGGCAGGATCCCGGCCATGAACAGGCTGCCGATGGACTGCTCAGTCAGGATGCCGTAGACGATGAAAATGGTGGAGGGGGGGATCAAGATACCCAGACTTCCGGCTGCAGCCACGGTGCCGGCGGCCAGGCCCATGTCATATTTGAACCGCTTCATTTCCGGGATGCTCACCGTGGCCATGGTGGCGGCCGTTGCATTGGTGGATCCGGAGATGGCGGCAAACCCGGCACAGGCGGCCACGCTGGCCATGGCCAGTCCCCCCGGGCGGGCGCCGATGAGCACATAGGCGGCATCGTAAAGCCGCCGGCTGATACCCGAGTAAAACGAGATTTGTCCCATGAACATGAACAGCGGGATCACGGTGAGGCTGTGGCTGGAAAACATTTCGAAAAAATCCTTGGACAGAATGTTCAACCCCGGCCCCCAGCCCTTGACATAGCTGAATCCCAGAAACCCGATCAGGCCCATCACAAATCCGACGGGCATTTTGGAAAACAGCATGACCAGGAGGACAATGATGCCAATTACACCAATGGCTGTTAAACTCATCTGGACACCACCTTTTGAATATCTTTGATTATGGCGATAAGATACACCAAGGCAACGATCAGACTGGAGAAGGCCAGCATGTAGACAAAGGGGTGAAACGGCAGCTGCATTGTCATGGATACTTCTCCGCTTTCCTTGAGATTGCCGGCATAGACCACGCTGCGCCATGCCAGGATACTGAACAGGCACAGAGAGGCGGTGTCGGTGAGCAGTTTGATAAAAAATTGCGTTTTCTTTGCAAGCAGCCGAACTATCAGGCTTACTGCCACATGTCCCGATTCCAAGGTGGTGTGGGCCATGGCAAAGGCGGCGGCAATGGCTCCGCACATGGCCACCAAGTCATAGGTGCCGGGCACAGGGCGCCAGGATGCCAGAAACGCCCACCCGAATTTGCTGTATACGGTGACGCAGAAACGCATGAACACGTCCAGCGTGGTGATCATCATCATGGCCACGATGGCCATGCCGGCAAGAAAATACATCCATCGGGCTAGCTGGCAGATGTTGTTTTCAATGGTTGTCATCTGCATTTGGCCGACGCTCCTTCCAATCCGGAACTTAAGTCTTTGTTGTCTCCCGGAATAATCATTTCAAACCGGTTGTCGATCACGGTGTAATCATAATACCCCAGCCGTCCAATGGGTTTGATTCTGGGGATGTCGATTTTGCCGTCTCCGGTAATAAATTCATCCTTGATGTGAACCGCCACCACCTGTCCGATAATGATGTCCACGGTGCCCATAGTGCCGGCACCCGGCAGGCGCAGGGTCTGGTGGTACAGGCACTCCATGTGGATGGGAGATTCCGCCACCCGGAAGGGTGCGACAAGGGTGGACGGGGCTTTGGTGACTCCGGCCAGGTCAAACTCATCCACCCCGGGATCGGTTTCCTGTGCGGACCGGTTCATGGCATCCTTTAAATCCCAGGTGGCCATGTTGTAGACGAATTCTCCGATCTGTTCCGCGTTGACCGTGGTGTCTTTTCTGGTGCCACGGGTGTTCTGGTTGGCAGCGAACATGACATAGGGCGGATCAAAGGTCAGGTTTTGGAACTGGCTGTAAGGGGCCAGGTTTGACACCCCTTCCTGGCTGATGGTGGAAATCCATCCAATGGGCCTGGGCACCACACAGGACTTGAAGGGATCAAAGGCCAGGCCATGACCGGTTTTACCGGGTTCATAATACATGCGCTGCTCCTTTCATGGGCGGGGCCGGCACAAGTGCCGGTCCCGCCGTCAGATATTTTTTACAAAAACTCGGATCAATAGGTGATCACTGCTTCTCTCAGAAAATCCACATATTCCTGGGCCGGCAATCCTTTCTGGGAAGCTTCCTTCACCCAGGTGTCGATCACCGGTGCCACTGCATCGGCCCAGCGCCGATCCTCTTCAGGGGACAGGGCGATGATCTCATTGCCCAGTTCCAGGGTGAATTCTTTGCCTTCCTGGTCGCTGGAATCCCAGGCATCCCCGAATTTTACGATCCATTCCCGGTTCACTTCTTCAAAAATCGTCTGGATATCTTCAGGCAAATCGGCCCATTTTTCCTTGTTCATGAAGATGTAGAGACCCGATGTGTAACCGATGCTGTAAGTTTCAGTGGTATAGTTGATCACCTCCGCCTGTTTCCAGCCCTTAAGGGCTTCCACCGGAACCAGGGTGGCGTTGCAAACCCCTTTTTGCAGTGCTTCATACGCCTGGTTCTGGGCCATGGCGACGGGGACTGCGCCCAGTGCTTCCACCACCTTGACGCTGAACCCGTAACACCGGACTTTCATGCCCTTCATGTCTTCCAGAGTCCGGATGGGGTCCTTGCTGTGAATGAATCCCGGACCATGGGCCGTAAACAGCATTACCTTGATTTTATCCAGTTCTTTTGGCTGGAATTTTTCGTAAAATGCATTGATGATTTTTGTGGCCTGGGTGCCGCTTTTATACCCCATGGGAAGGTCAATGGCTTCCATTGCCGGAAAGACGCCTCTGCTGTATCCCAGAACGGAAAACCCCATGTCAGTGATACCGTCCACAATAGCGCCGTAGGTCTGGGGCGGAGTCACCAGAGAACCGCCCGGATAATAAGTCATTTTAACTCTGCCATCGGTACGTTTTTCAATTTCATCACAGTATTCCTGTCCCAGCCGGCCATGGATATGGGACGGGGGAAACATGTTGCTGAAACTGATTTCAATGGGCTTTGCCACAGCTCCTGTCGCCGTCAGGGACAGAAGCAGGGCGATGGAAAGAAGCGATGCGATAAATCCGGTTTTTGACGTCATTGTGATACCCTCCATAGGCATTAGGTTGAAAACATTTTACCAAACAAACGTTAGATTTTTTTAACGTATGTTTATCATGCCATAGCACGGCAGGATTTCACCTGTCAATGAAATTATTTCAAATTCAAAAACTGATTTTAAATCAGTGTTTTTTAAGAGGACACCTAAGGCTTCAGCCGAAGGAAATGATTCAGTGAGGTTTGTTTTTAAGACCGTTGATAAAGATTTGGAATATTTTTTCAGCCAGTGCTTCCGGTCCGATGGTGCCCTTGGGATCGTACCAGCGGTAAATCCAGTTGCACATACCCACCAGACAGTGGGCCTCCACGGCGATATCGTCTGCGGGAAGCCCTTCCTGGCTGCAATAGGTCTTCAAGGCGTTGCGCCAGAAGACCAGGTAGTTTCTCTGTTTTTCCTTGACCTGCAGGTACCAGTCACCGGTGAGACAGTCGTCATCATTGAGGATCAGTTTGCTTCGGAATTTATCCCTGCAGAAAGTGTCCACCTGATACTGGATGAATTTTTTGATCAAATCCAGCGGATCAGTCTCTGTCCCGGTAATTTTTTCGATGCCGTCGAGCATATCGTTCATGTGGCTGTCCAGGATCTGGAAAAGCAGTTCTTCCTTGCTTTTAAAATAATAATACAGCCCTGCCGTGGTCATGTCCGTTGCCTTGGCAATGTCCCGGATAGTGGTTTTGTCATAGCCTTTTTGCCACAGAGTCTGGGTGGCGATCCGGTAGATCTCTTTTTTTCTTCGTTCCTGTTCTTTGATCTTGTATTTTCTCATACCTTCAGTATAAAACACAAAATAAAAATTTTGACAAGCGTCCGTTAGAAAAAGTTATTTTTCCGGCACCAGCCGTTCATTTTTTCGGTATGCCTGGTCCTGGCTCCGGGCGATGAGCGCGCCGGTGTCTTCATTGGTCACGGTGATGTCATACAGGGAAGTGCGGCGGCCGTTGTGGATCTCTGTGGCTTCAGCCACCAGACGGTCCCCGGGAAAACTGGGTTTCAGATAGCAGATGCTCACGTTCAGGGCCACAGCCACCCGGCCATGGGAATTGCAGGCTGCGGCAAAGGCCATGTCGCTGATGGCAAAGATCACCCCGCCGTGGGTGGTGCCGTGGAAATTGGTCATCACATCGGTGACGGTCAGAGACACCCGGCTGTGGCCGGGCGCCAAGATTTCCACCGTGGCGCCCAGATGACGGGCAAACGGGTCTCTTTGAACAAGATCCAGAATTTTTGGGTCGCAAAGGGTGTCAGGCATGGTCGCAGATCCTGTTTGATGAAGAATGGTTGCTGAATCGCGGTTACTGATCGATGGCCGGTTTTTTCAGACACAGGGAAAAAACCATGCCGGTGAGGGAGATGCCCCCGGCCACCAGAAACGGGGTGGTCAGGGACTGGGTGGTGTCTGCCAGATATCCGCCCAGGGCCGGGCCGATGGACTGGCCGATGCCAAAGAACAGGGTGATGAACCCCAAACCGGCCGGCGCAAACCTTGGCCCCACAAAATCCCCGGCCGCCGCCGCCATGATGGTGGGAATGCTCCAGGCAGTGAGTCCGAACAGTACGGCGGAGATGTAAAATCCGGCCTCAACCTTGACCAGGGCATAGACCAGATACGAGGTCCCCAGGACCAGATAGGCCAGGGCCGCGCCTTTTCCCCGGCCGATTCTGTCGGAGACAGAGCCCCAGATCACACCGCAGAAAATGCTCAGACCGCCCACCATGGCCCACAGTCCGCCGGCCCAGGCCTGGCTGTAGCCCATTTCATTCACCAGGTAGGCGGCGAAAAACACCATGTAAATGATATAGGACATGCCGTAGAAAAAATACACCACCCCAAGGAACCACAGGGATTTCATTTTATAGACGGCGCCCCAGTCCAGGGATGAGACTTTGGGGGCCGGCGCTGTCGAAACCGGATTTTCTTTTTGTCCCACGGGTGTCAGGCCCTTGTCCGCCGGCTGGTTTCGCAGAAATATCCCCACCAGCACGGCCACGAAAAGCACCAGAACGCCCAG
>JBFLKI010000082.1:0-10436 GCA_040883135.1 Desulfotignum sp.
GGATATTGCTGAATTCAAACAATATAAATTCTGGAGGAACGATGAATCGCTTTTTAAAAAATGTGACAATCATAGTGATGCTTATTTCATTGAGTTTCTTGACGGTCAGCTGCAACACCATGCAGGGGTTGGGGAAGGATCTGGAAGCTGCCGGTGAAAAGATTCAAGAAAAGGCGGATTGATTCCTTTTTTGATCTGAAGCGGCAGAAGCAATGGAAAAGCGGGCAACAATGAGATGATGTAAAACGAAAGGACAATTGCCATGCCTGAGACAACACCGCCGCATAACCCATTGAATCGACTGGCTGACAGCCTTCTGGTGTCAGCAGTTTGCCTGCCGTGAACCGATTACCGCGGTTGAAACACTGGAATCGCTCATAGCGTCGGCTTGAAAAATGGGGCTTTTGCCGGCCACAAAAATTGTCTTTATTTCAATCGCGCTTTTTCGTATAAGAGTCAGACAAATGATATGACTGGTGGATGACCAATGGTTTCCTGAAAGGAAAGGCACATATGGCAACGACCGACATGTGGAATGAGGCGTATATTGAGACACAGTATAAAAAGTGGAAAAATGATCCCACCGCCGTTCCCCGGGACTGGCAGTTTTTCTTCAAAGGATTTGACATCGGAAACAGAGGGGCGGCAGGAGATGACACCGCCGGTACCCCGGATGCGGCCCTTGCACAGTCCCGGGTGGAATCACTGATCTACCGGTACCGGGATCTGGGCCACCTGATGGCGTGCATGGACCCGCTTTCTTCCTGTCCCACAGACCATCCGTTGCTGAACCTCAAAGCGTTCGGCCTGTCGCCGGATCAGCTGGACACGTTTTTTTATACCCGCCGGTTTTCCGACTCAGGGCGGGCCCGCCTCAAAGACATCCTCAGCCGGCTCAAGGAAACCTACTGCCGCTCCATCGGCGTGGAATACATGCATCTGCAGGACCCGGCGGAAAAACGGTGGCTCCAGGAAAGAATGGAACCGGTCAAAAACCGTCCTGCCCTGACAGACAAAGAAAAAACCATGGTGCTGGAAAAACTGACCCGCACCGGGGCGTTCGAACGGTTTTTGAACAGCAAATATCCGGGCCAGACAAGGTTTTCCGTGGAAGGCGCCGAGGTGATCGTTCCCCTGCTGCATGCGCTGTTCAACCGGGTGTCGGAGGACGGGTGCACGGAAGTCATCATGGGTATGGCCCACCGGGGACGGTTAAGCGTTCAGACCCAGGTGCTTCAAAGGCCGTATGAGGATATTTTCAAGGCGTTTGAAAGCTGTTACGATCCCGCGGACCTCATCGGTGCCGGGGATGTGAAATACCACAACGGATACCTGGCGGATATCGAGGTGGCCGGCGGTAAACAACTGCGGGTGTGCCTTCTGGACAATCCCAGCCACCTGGAATCCGTGGATCCGGTGGTCCAGGGGTTTGCCAGGGCCAGGCAGGAAATGGCCGGTTCCGATGGTATCCATCAAGTCCTGCCCCTGCTGCTCCACGGCGATGCCGCGTTCGCCGGCCAGGGCATTGTGGCGGAAACCCTGAACATGTCCCAGCTTTCGGGATTTCATACCGGCGGGACCATTCATCTGATCGTCAACAACCAGATCGGGTACACCACAACCTCTGAAAATGCCCGGTCGAGCCGGTATTCCACGGATGTGGCCAAGATGCTCATGGTCCCGGTCTTCCACGTTCACGGCGAAGACCCGGAAGCGGCCCTTCATGTGGTAAACCTGGCAGCGGCCTATCGGAAGCGGTTCCACAAGGATGTGGTGATCGATGTGGTGTGTTACCGCCGGTTCGGCCACAATGAAGGGGATGAACCTTATTTTACCCAGCCCCAGATGTATGAACGGATCCGCTCCCGCACACCCCTGGACCGGGCCTATGCGGACCGGCTGATCGAGGAGAAAATTATTTCTTCCGAAAAACCCGAAGAGATCTCAACAGCGGCAAAACAGGAGATGGAAACCGCGTTTGACAATGTCCGTGGCGACACGTGCACGTTTCCGGATCCAAAGTTTTATCCTGAATGGGATGGTATTTCCAGCACCTATTCCGATGAAAAGGCGGATACTGCCGTAGAAAAATCAAAATTGACCGCCTATGCCCAAAAACTGTATGACGTGCCGGAAGGGGTCGCCATCTACGACAAGCTGGCCCGCGTTCTGGAAAAACGCCTGGATTCGGTATCAAAGGGCAAAGGCATTGACTGGGGCACGGCAGAAGCCCTGGCATTTGCCTCTCTTCTGGTCCAGGGTGTTCCCATCCGGTTGAGCGGTCAGGACAGCGGCCGGGGAACCTTTTCCCAGCGCCACAGCGTGATCCGGGATATAGAAAACGCAGACCTGTGGGTGCCGTTGAATCACATTGCCGAAGACCAGTCGGCATACAGGGTCTATGACAGTTTTTTGTCTGAAGCCGGTGTTCTGGGATTTGAATACGGGTATGCCGTGGCACGTCCCGGGGTTCTGACCCTGTGGGAGGCTCAGTTCGGGGATTTTGTCAACAATGCCCAGGCCGTGATTGATCTGTACATTGCCGCCGGTGAAACCAAATGGCGGCGTCAGTGCGGTCTGGTGCTTCTGTTGCCCCACGGGTATGAGGGCCTGGGGCCGGAGCATTCCAGCGCCCGGCCGGAACGCTTTCTCCAGTTGTGCGCCAATGACAACCTTCAGGTCTGCAACCCCACCACCCCGGCCCAGTATTTTCACCTGCTCCGGCGCCAGATGGTGAGGTCATTTAGAAAACCGCTGGTGATCCTGACCCCCAAAAGCCTGCTGCGGCATCCCATGGCAGTGTCGGAAATAAAAGATTTCACGTCGGGCGGTTTCAGCGAAATTCTGGATGACTCTGAAAAGATCAAAAATCCTGAACGTGTGGTATTCTGCAGCGGAAAAATTTTTTATGAATTGGTGAAAAACCGGTCAGAATCAGCTCGGGAGGCCCGGGATAAGATTGCCATTATCCGGATGGAGCAGTTGTTCCCGTTTCCGGAACAATTGCTGGAAAAAATCATTTCCCGGTACAGGAAGACCCGGCAGTGGTACTGGGTTCAGGAAGAACCCGCCAACATGGGAGGGGCGGATTTCATCCGGCCGCGACTGGAAAAACTGGTGGGCGACGTGGTACACTGTGTGACCCGACCGGCCCAGGCATCTCCGGCGACGGGGTTTTCAGGGATTTACAAGCAGGAACAGGCAGCGATTATCAAACAGGCATTAACGCTTTGATCCGGTCTGTGTAAAGTCAGACAGCGTTGTTTACCGCATGTTAAAGGAGTGATCATGTCATATGATGTAAAAGTTCCAAACGTTGGCGAATCCATAACAGAGGCCCTTCTGGTCCAATGGTTGAAAAATGACGGGGACACCGTTCAAACGGACGAGCCCCTGTTTGTCATTGAAACCGATAAAGTCACTCTGGAGGTGACGGCAGACACCGGCGGGACACTCAACATCAAGGTCAAGGAGGGGGAAACCGTGGCCATCGGTGCGGTGGTGGCGGTGATTGAAACCAGCGGGAAGACCGGCAAAGACACATCCGACACGACGCGGGAACCGGAACCCGATGAAGACATCCGGAAGGATTCCCAACCTTCTGAAGAAAAGGAAACTGCGGACCAGGCGGAACAAAGCGAACCGGAAAAGAAAGAAATTCCGGAAAAAGAAAAAGGCGCTAAAGCAGAAGAAAAATCCCAAGATGCCGCGACACCGGGTGACAACATTTCCCCGTCGGCCCGGCGCCTGGCAGAGGAAAAACAGGTTGATCTGTCCGATATCACAGCCAGCGGACCCGGCGGCAGAGTCACAAAGGGCGACGTGCTGCTCTTTTTAGAGTCTTCCAAAGACCGGTCCGATGGACCGGATGCCTCTGAGCCGGAAAAGGCTGAATCGGACGACAAGACTGAGCCGGATACGGCGGCATCGGCCAAAACCGGATCAGGCAAAGCGGAAACCGATAAAGCGGATTCAGGCAAAACCGGCCCGGAGGAACGCGTGACCCGGGAACCCATGACCCCGATCCGCCGTAAAATCGCGGACCACCTGCTCAAGGCCCGGCAGAACACGGCCATGCTGACCACGTTCAATGAAATCGACATGAGCCGGGTCATGGCCCTGCGCCAGGCATACAAGGTGCCGTTCAAGGAAAAGCACCAGGTGTCGCTGGGATACATGTCCTTTTTTATCAAAGCCTGCATCGAGGCATTGAAAAAATGTCCGCAGGTTAATGCCTTTGTGGACGGCAAAGATATTGTCTATCATCATTACTACCATGTGGGAGTGGCCATCGGATCGGGTAAAGGCCTGGTGGTGCCGGTGATCCGCCATGCAGACCGGCTGGATTTCGCCGGGATTGAAAAGGCCATTGTCACGTTTGTGGACAAAATAGAGAACAACCGGCTGGAGCTGGCGGATCTGGAAGGCGGCACCTTTACTGTGAGCAACGGCGGAATTTACGGGTCTCTTTTAAGCACCCCGATTCTCAACTCGCCCCAGAGCGGGATCCTGGGTATGCACAAAATTGAAAAACGGCCCGTGGTGATCGATGATGAAGTGGTGATCCGTCCCATGATGTACGTGGCCTTGAGCTATGACCACCGCATTGTGGACGGCCGGGAAGCGGTCACCTGTCTCAAACAGATCAAGGCCTGTGTTGAAAACCCGGAACGCATGCTGTTGGAGGTTTAGCCATGAATAAAAAAAACACCTATGATGTGGTGGTTATCGGATCGGGACCGGGCGGCTATTCCGCGGCTCTGCGCGCTGCACAACTGGGATTTGATACGGCTCTGGTTGAAAAAGAGAAAACCCTGGGCGGGGTCTGCCTGAATGTGGGATGTATCCCGAGCAAAGCCCTGCTGGATTCAAGCGAACGATATCACCAGGCCCGGCAGAAAATGGCGGAACACGGCGTCGAGATCAAGAATGTTCGTCTGGATCTGAAAGCCATGATATCGCGCAAAAACAAAGTGGTGGAAGAACTGACCCAGAACCTTCGGCAGCTTCTGGAAAGAAGCAAAATTGAGATCATCCACGGCACGGCCCGGGTGGAAGCGAAAGACCGGGTCCATGTCACAAAAGATGAGGAAACCGGGAACGGGGACAGGGAACTGATCCTGCCGGCCCGGTACATTCTGCTTGCCACGGGCAGCGAGCCCATTCACCTGCCGGATCTTGATTTTGACGGCAAACACATCATCAGTTCAACAGAAGCTTTGGCACTGGATGCAGTGCCAAAGCGGCTGGGCATTGTGGGGGCCGGGTATGTAGGCCTTGAGCTGGGATCGGTGTGGCAGCGGCTCGGGTCTGAAGTCACGGTGATCGAGATGCTGCCCCAGGCAGCCGGCAGTGCGGACGGCCAGGTGGCAAGGACCCTGATGCGGCTGCTCAAAAATCAGGGCATGGATATCCGTTTGAAAACCACCGTTACAAAGGCGGCGGTAAAAAACAATCAGGTTGAGGTATCAGTCAAAGCCAAAGACGCGTCAGACACCCTTTCCTTTGACCGCCTGCTGGTGTCGGTGGGCCGGCGCCCGAGCCTGGACGGCCTGGGGCTTGAGGAACTGGGGGTGGAAAAAGATCCGGACACCGGCCGGATTGTCGTGGATACAGCTTATCGGACCAGTGTTGAGTCAATCTATGCCATCGGTGATATCATCGCCGGCCCCATGCTGGCCCACAAGGCATCGGCTGAAGGCGCTGCCGCAGCAGAATGCATGGCCGGTCTGCCCGGAGAAGTCAATTACGACACGATTCCTTCCGTGATTTATACCTCCCCCCAGGCCGCCGGTGCCGGCATAACCCAGGAGGATGCAAAAAAGCGAAAAATACCGTTTCTTACCGGAACCTATCCGTTTTCAGGCACAGGAAGGGCAAGGTGTCTCGGGGAAACGGACGGATTTGTCAAACTCATTGTCCATGAAACATCCGGCCGCATCCTGGGCGTGCACATTATCGGCCCCAGTGCTTCGGAAATGATCGCTGAAGGGGTGGCGGCCATGGAAGCCGGGATGACGGCAAAGGACATCGCCCGCATGGTCCACAGCCATCCCACATTCAGCGAAGCGATGCAGGAGGCTGCGGCAGCGGTCCGGAAAAATTAAGGAAACTTGATGCTCACCTTTTTATAGTCATCCTTGTCCTTGACGGAAATTTTAAGATCCAGGCTGGAGTCACGCAGGCCAAGAGCGAATTCGCTTTTGCCTTTTTTGTCCTCAAGGTGGGTCATTTTCCTTACCGCTTCAAAAATATGGTCTGCAACATCAGGTCCCGGCGAGGGCAGGTCAGTGTCCCGGTATTCGGCAGTAACGGACACATGTCCGTCATTGGTTTTCTTGACCGTGATTTTTTTCGCGTTATTGTTTATCCCGTGCAAAGCCGACAGCGCCAGCCACTTTAATGCGGCTTCCATCCGGTCGTCATCGGTTTTTATTTCCGACATTTCTTTGAGCGGGTCTGTGGTTGAAAAGCAGTCACATAGTTCCTGTAATTTTAAATGCAGATTCTGTGTATCTTTCATTTTCTCATCTCCTGTCAAATTAATGGCGGTATCTCCACCCGTAACAGGGTGATCTATAAACCATAAAATAAGAAGAATTCAGACTTATGCAACCCTGCCCACTGTGCCGGGTGATAAAACGCCCCATCAAGATGTCCGGGTCTTCAAAATATTTATCCTTGAGTCATTGGAATTGATCGCTTATTATGCCCGGTGGCCGTTTTGTGGAAAATGTGTGAGTCATCGACAGGAAACAGCCCCCTGACGGGGCATGGAAAGGAAAAATAATGGCAGCAATAACCCATTCGAAAGCATTGGTCGCCGTGCTGACCGCAGGCACTCTGTGGTCGTTCGGCGCCCTGACCATCCGGTACATGGTGGATCCCCAGGATTACCGGTGGCAGTATCTGTTTTTCAGGGGGCTGACCGTGGCGGCCATTTTATGCATCTATCTGATAGCCAGAGACCGGCACCGGTTTGTGAAAAATTTTCAGAAAATCGGGGCGTCAGGGTTTGTCGGGGCCCTGGGCCTGGTGGGGGCGTTCATCTTTTTTATCTGGTCCATCACCTTGACCACGGCGGCCAACACCTTGTTTTTGTTTTCCACCATCCCGTTCATTGCGGCATTCATGGGGATTGTCATTCTCAAGGAAACCCTTCGCCCCGTCACCTGGGTTTCCATGGGCATCGCTTTTATCGGAATCACCGTGATGGTGGTGGAAGGATTGGAGACGGGCAGTCTGCTGGGGATTGTCACCGGATTTGCCTCGGCATGCGGATTTGCCACGTTTTCGATCTCTTTGCGGATGCGCAAGGAAACCCCCCAGTTTGCCACGGTGGCCCTGGCCGGGATTCTGTGTGCCGTGATCACCGCAGTGATCATGCTGGTCCAAAACGATGCCATAGCAATGCCCTTGCGAAATATTTTGCTGAGCATGGTGCACGGGTCCCTGGTGGGGGTGGGATTGATTCTGTTTTCCCTGGGGGCGGGATATTTCCCGGCCGCTGAACTGAACCTGCTGTCCCTGTTCGAGGTGGTGGGCGGGGTGATCTGGGTCTATCTGCCCATCTTCGGGATTCATGAAGTCCCCAGTCTGCTGACGGTGATCGGCGGCTGCATTGTTTCCGGCGCCATTGTGCTGAACAGCCTGGGGGCCAGGCATGAACCGGTGCCGGCAAAACCGGTGTGACGGGTCATGCCACGCGGTCAAACGCGGTCCTGATTTCCGGCATGTGGTCAATCAGAATTGTCATGAACGCGTGTTCCAGGCCGACCATTTCTTCATCCCTTTTCCTGAGCCATTCCGACAGCCACGCAAAACGCAGGGCCAGCACATATTCCGGAAAAAACCGCCATCCTTTGTCACTGATCACGCCGGTTTTGCGCAGCTCGGTCACAAAGGTCATGACCATGTCCATGACCAGGCCGTTGGGGTTCTCGATGCCGGCACACCCCACAAAATTGGCGGCATCGTAAAGATCGGGTTTGATGCCGGCAAATTCCCAGTCGATCACCGCCCGGATCTCATCCTTGTTCCAGATGATGTTCAGAGGGTGCAGATCCCCATGACAGAAACACAGCGGCAGTTGATCATGGGCCGGCATGAATTCAGACTCTAGAAATTCCAGTATCGGCAGAAAGCGGTCATGAACCGGCCGGTCATGAATCTTCATGGTTCTGAACAGGTCATGGATGTAATTTTTGATGGAAAACGCGGGAAAGGATATGTGCGTTTCCATGCCGGCGGCCGCTTCGGCCATCCGGGCAAGGAACCGGGCCGTGTTTTTTCCCATGGTGGATGATGACAGATAATCCGGCCGTTTCAAGGGGGTTCCGTCAAGGAATACAGACACTTGAAAACAGGCGCCATTGAAAAACGGTAGAAATTCACCACGGACGGTTTTCTGGTATGCAATCACCTGGCTCAGGCCGCAGGTGAATAACAAGTCCACAGCTCTGGCCACCCGCTCCCGGATGACCCATTTTTTTTTATCAAACTGCTCCACCAGAAACCGCCGGCCCAGGTTGTCTTCAATGACCACCCGGGACAGGGCCCGCTCCGGGCTGCCCTGAATCTCGATATCGGTCCGGACACAGTGGATATCGATCTGCCATTCATCACAAATCCACTGGTGCAGGGCCGGGCTTGACCAGTCCACCATGGTTTGTTTCATTCTATGAAGCTGTTTCGGCAATAGGTTTCCCTGACCCGGAATGCGGCGATCAGGGCCAGGATGCACAACAGGATCATGGCGGTGAAGCCGTTCTGGTAGTCGGCGGCACTGTAAACCCGGACCCCGGCCGCCATGGTGCCGTCCCAGGTCAGGTCCGCAATGTACCCCACCAGGGGCTGGGCCAGGGCCGTGCCGATGAAACAGCCGGTGTTGACCACACTGACCCCCATGCCGGACAGGCTGGGATGGACAATCTCCTTGGCCGCGGCAAAGGTGATGACAAACCCGGATGCGGCAAATCCCATGAAAGCGAACAGAAGATAGCCGCTGATCCCGGGTGTCCAGGGCAGGTACATCAGCATGGGCCAGGACATCAGGAACGCGGCGGCCGCTGCAATCAGAAACGGTTTCCGTCTGCCGGTTCTGTCGGAAAGCCATCCCCAGAACAAAGCGCCAAAAGCAAAACTGAGCAGCTGGACCGTCATGAGGTTGGCGGAAGCTCCCCGGCTCAGCTGATGGACATCCTGCAGATACCGGATCCCCCAGAGTCCCATGAACGCATAGCTGCTGCCGATCATGCCCAGCTGGACCCAGAATCCTGGCCAGACCGGCAGGGTCATGGCCACACTTTTCAGGTTGGTCACCCAGTGGCGGGTGTGGATGTCCAGGTGGGCGCCATAGGTGTTGGGGGGATCAAACCCCATGTCCTGGGGCTTGTTTCGGACCAGTAAAAATCCGGCCAAAGCCAGTATCAAAGAAAGGGAGCCGATCCCTGTGAACACCGTGCGCCATTGAAGCATTGTCAGTGCCATTGACAGGGGGGCCGCCGCCAGAACCGATCCGAGATTGCCGAAAAAAAGGGTCAGGCCGCTCATGATGCCAAACACTTTTTCATGGAACCAGACCGCGTTGTTTTTCATGATGGCGATAAAGACCACAGACACACCGAGCCCCACCAGAAACCGGCCGGCCAGCGCGATTTCAAATCCGGGTGCCAGTCCGAAAAGGATTGAACCGGTGCCGGCCACCAGGTTTCCGAAAATGATGGAAGTCCGGGTGCCCAGGGTATCGGCGATCACACCGGAAGGAATCTGCATGACTGCATACACGGCGAAATACACAGCAGCCAGAGATCCCAGCCGGGCGCCGCTGATGCCGAAATCCGCCATGAGATACTCCGACACCACCCCCGGAGCCATGCGGTGGAAATATACCAAAATATAGGTGAGAATGAGAATGGTGAATATGGACCACCGGGCCATTTCGAACCGCACATCCGAGGGACCGGGAGTGTTGACGGCGCGTTGTTTCATAAAACGGTTTCCTTATGTTTTCAGACAGGCTGAACGGCTTAGATACAGGTTCCGTCTCATTCTGTCAACCCGGATTCGGTCTGTGGTTCCTTTCGGAGACCGGGAAGGGATGCTATAGATCCCGCCTGCTTCAATTTCCAGACAACCGGGTTGACAATGAAAGCTCTTTGATTTATCATATGATAAATTGTTCATATGTAAAGGTATTAAATGGATATCTGTGATGTCAAATGCATTCACGAAGACAAGGTGAGAAAGACTCAGCAATCGCTGCCATCTGATGAAAACATCATCCGGATGGTGGACATTTTCAAGGCCTTGAGCGATCCGACCCGCCTGAAAATCGTTCTGGCCCTGCTGAACCGGGAACACTGTGTCTGTGACATCGCGGTTTTGTGTAATCAGTCGGATTCCGCCGTGTCTCATCAGCTGCGGATTTTGCGGAC
>JBFLKI010000083.1:0-4305 GCA_040883135.1 Desulfotignum sp.
AGTCGATTTCATAGGTGGTTTCAATCTGGGGATGAACAAAGCTTTTCTTTTCATGGAAAAACCTTGAAATGATGTCCCCTCGGTTCATGTTGTAATAATGCTCCTGAATACTTCGTTCGTCAACGGGTCTGGCCGGCCGGAAATTGATGGGAATGCCGTGGATCGTGATGGTTTCCTCATATTTCATCGGATACACCCCTTTGATGGCCTGTTTGAACTGGCGTCCCACATCGATCAGGTCCAGTTCCTTGGCCTGGGCAAACAGCTCGTCCCTGAAATCGGGATGGGCGATACTGATCAGGGCCATGGCCCGCTCCTGAAGGGTCTTGCCGAACAGGTTCACCACCCCGTATTCCGTGGCCACGAACTGGACATCTCCCCGGGGCACCACCACGGCGGTGTCCGACATATGAGGAATGATCCGGCTGTTCTTTCCATTGTCCGTTGTCGAAGTCAGTATCAGGATGGATTTCCCATTGGGCGACATGGCCGCCCCCCGGGTGAAATCCAGCAGCCCGTTGATGCCGGTGTAGTTGTTCAGGGGCAGGGCATCGGCTGCTACCTGACCGGTCAGGTCGATGGCCATGGCCGTGTTCAGTGTCACCATCTGGTTGTGGCGGCCGATGATGGTGGGGTTGTTGATGTAGTCGGACGGATGAAATTCAATGGACGGGTTGTCGTCGATGAACTCATAGAGCATGGCGGATCCCACCGCACTGCCGGCCACCAGTTTTCCGTTGTTGAACCCTTTTTTCTTGTTGGTGATCACCCCCATGGAAAACAGGCGCATCATGGGTTCCGACAGATACTGGGAATGAACGCCCAGATCGTTTTTTTCCGACAGGCAGACCATGGTGGCATCATTGGTCACCCCCAGGCTGGTCTGGATGGTCGACCCGTCACTGATCAGCCGGGATATGTGTTTGGCAATGGTGTTGGCGGTTTCCATCTCCGGCAGCGGCTCGATGGTGAGCAGCTCCTCTTCATGTTCCACAATGTAATCCACATCATTGACATGAATGAAACTTCGCCCCAGCACCCGGGGCATGTTGGGGTTCACCTGGCAGATGACCAGATCCGCGGATTCACAGGCGGCCATGTTGATATCCACGGAAACGCCCAGGCTCATCCATCCGAAATCATCCGGAGGAGACGCCTGGATCAGGGCCGCATTCAGAGGCATGAGCCGGGATTTGAACAGATGGGGAATCTGGGACAGATTGATGGGGGTGATGAACCGCCTGTTTCTTTTTATCTTGGTGGGGGAAGCGGACCCCAGATAAAAGGAGCGGATATTGAACTGCTGGGAATGAGACCGGTTGGCGATACGCGTCAACCGACCGCTTTCAACACTCAACAGCCGGACGATTTCAAGATCGGTGAACCGTTCCGATAGCTTGGACAGTTCATTGACCAGGTGCTGGGGTTCTCCACAAGATGACCCGATGAACACCCGTTGTCCCGGCCTTATGTGTTGCAGGGCATCTGCTGCACTGCAAGCTTTGTGTACATATGCATCAGCCCAGTATGTTGTTTTCGGCATAATTTTCAAATCTCCCCGAGGTTGATCATTTTTTCAGTTTCACCCTTGATATCATAGACAAAAAAATGTCACATGGGAACCAAAAACCACAAAAATGAACAAGTTAAATAAAATTACAAAATTGATCAGGTTCAGGTGGTTTCATTTTTATCCTTGCGATATTCATCGAAATTTTATATATAATAAAAATTCTGACTAAAAAATGAACCGGGTTCATATCATTATGGTGAAAAATGGGCATACACGAGAGGAAACAAAGGGAAAAACAACGCCGGCGCCGGGATATCATCAATGCGGCCCGCAAAATTTTTTCGGTCAAGGGGTTCAACAGCGCAACCATGGAGGAGATCGCCAATGAGGCGGAGCTGAGCCCCGGGACCCTGTATCTGTATTTCAAGAACAAGGAGGAACTGCATACTTCGCTTTCCATCGACATTCTCAAGCACCTGTCCACCCAGATCCACAAAGTGGTCAATCAGGACATCTGTGTGGAAGAAAAGATAGAACGGTTCAGAGATGTGTTTATCGATGTGTATGATTATGATCCCAATATCCTGATCAATCTGTTCCACCTGCAGTCCGGAGAAACCCTTCACAACCTGTCCGACGAAATGATGCAGCAGCTCAAAGAAAACTCGGCCCGGGCCCATGGCGCCATCATACAGGTGATCAGGGAAGGCATTGAAAAAAAAATTTTCATTGATGAACATCCGGTGGCGCTGGCAGATGTTTTGTGGGGGGCCTATGCCGGTATCGTGCTCTGGGTGGATTCCAAAAAAAAGCTGGATGATCAGAAGGATTTTGTCAGATCCACACTCACCACCGCATTTAAAGTGATTATTCAGGGATTGAAGAAAAACGGATGATATCTGAATCATTCACGTGTCAGAAAACGAACTTGAGGGAAACACCTTAAATACCCCCGGTACGTCTTTTTCCAATCTTCATGGATCACCTGACTGTCGGAATCTGCTCCCAGTCCGTAGTATATGCGGGCGATCGATAGTTGGATGCGGTCGTCCAGCCGGATTTTTCAGAAATGCCGGCTGACAGATATTTCAGAATGTTCGATCCCATTTTGGTGTTGATCTGATCCAGAACTTCCATGACGCAGGTCTGCCGGGTTCTGTCCGTGGTATCAAACAAATCCTGCTGAAAGGACCCGTCCCGGGTCAGATGCAAAAAAAGGATTCCGGCTTTGGTGTATTCCCTGCCCTTCTGGAAAATCTGTTTCAGTGCTGCCTGGCCATGCCGGATCAGTTCCGGCGTGTTGTTCAATGCGGTGGGAAAGCTGCACGTCGTGGAATTGCAATAAAACGATTCCGGCTTGAAGCGGTTGGTGGTTACATAAACCGTCATGGCCTGGGCGTGACTGCCTTGTGCCCTGAGCTTTTCAGCGCCCCGGGAGATATAGGAACAGACCGCCTGGGACAAATCATCCAGGCGCTTCACCGGTTTTTTGAATGACCGGGACACGGAGATGGATTTTTTTAAAGGCGGATTTTCTTCAAGGGGATAACAAGATTCACCCCACAGTTCTTTCTGGGTCCGGATGCCGTTGATGCCCATTTTTTTCTGGATCATGGTACTGTCCGCATATTTAAAATCCCGGGCCGTGTTGATGCCCCTGAGTTTCAGATAGGCTGCATATCTTCTGCCGATCCCCCATACGTCTTCAATAGGTGTCCGTTCCAGAACCGTGTCCTGATATCGGGGGCTTGTCAGATCCAGCACCCCGTTGGATTTGGTGGAATTTTTGGCGATCCGGTTTGCCACTTTTGCCAGGGTTTTGGATGTGGCCATGCCGATACTCACCGGGATGCCGGTATGCTGCCGGACCGTGTGCCGGATATGCTTCCCATGGGCGGTCAGATCGGTGAATGCCAGCCGGTCCAGGTTCAGGAATGCCTCATCAATGGAATAGATTTCAATGCCCGGCGCACATGCGGTCAGGGTCTGCATGACCCGGTTGGACATATCCCCGTAAAGGGGATAATTGGATGAAAACACCTGCACCTGGTAGAGATCGATGAGGTGTTTGATCTTAAAAAACGGCGCCCCCATTTTGATGCCCAGGGTCTTGGCTTCGTTGGAGCGGGCCACGGCACACCCGTCATTGTTGGAAAGAACAATCACGGGTCGGTTTTCCAGTTTCGGGTTGAAGACCCGCTCGCAGGAAACATAAAAATTGTTGCAGTCTACCAGGGCAAAGACGGGCATTGAAGACACCTTGTATGCTATTGATTGTCTTGGCGTGATCAGCTGAATTTATGGCATACTATCTATATCGATCAATGTCAATCTAAGGAAACCGCCTATACAAAGCATCAGGAAACTATATGTATCGAGTCAGAAAGCGACGGATCAATCCCTTTGACGAATTTGAACAATAGGAGGGGGGCATGAATTCTGAAAAAAAATTGACCATCAGAGAGCAGATCATTCATTATTTGGAAACAAACCCCATGACGGCAAGAGACCTGTCACAGGTCCTTCATATCAGCGAAAAAGAGGTCTATTCCCACCTGCCGTTTATTGAAAAAAGCATCAAACATCAGAAAAAAAAGATTAAAACAATACCGTGTTACTGCCTGAAGTGCGGCTTTGAGTTCACGGATCGAAAAACGTTTAAGAAACCCGGTAAATGCCCGCAATGCCGGGAGTCAAGAATTGAACCGGCAGTGTTTGAGATAGCTGAAACCCCTTGATTTTACTGGTGGGCCGTCAGGGTCTCGAACCCCGAACCTACTGATTAAGAGTCA
>JBFLKI010000084.1:0-3671 GCA_040883135.1 Desulfotignum sp.
GCCACGCAGTAGACCCCGATGGTCACGGCTTTTTCCGAATACCATTCCGGTGCGGAACCCGCCACGGGCAGGTCACTGATATCCACCCCCAGGGCGTCGGCCAGGGCGGAGACCAGCACCAGAATCCGCACATTGTCCACACAGGACCCCAGGTGCAGCACCGGCGGAATGCCTAAAGCGCCGCAGATTTCCTTTAAACCCGGACCGGCCATCTCAATGGCCGAAGGCACCTTGAATCCGGCCTTGGCACTGGCCACGGACACACATCCCGTGTCCACCACCAGGATATCGTTTTCAATCAGTTTTTTAATCAAGGTGACATGGCCGTGGTCATGCTTGATTTTGGGGTTGTTGCACCCCACAACGCCGACGGCTCCCCGGATCTTTCCGGCTTTGATGGCATCGATCAAAGGTTCTGCCGTACCGCCAAGAGCCCCCAGAATGGTTTCAATGGAAAATCCGCCCACCGCTTCCCGGGGTTCCACCGGAATGAAAACCTCTTTGCGGTTGCCGAAATTTTCAATGGCCGCCGTCACCAGGGTCTTTGCCTTTTCTTCGGCATTGTCCGGGTGGAATTCATGGTGTTCCATGCCCGGAAACCGGGCCTTGTCCGATGTACTGATCATTTTTGTGTGGTAACACGCGGCCACACTGCCGATGGACGGCATGATACACTGGTAATCCACAATCATCATGTCCACAGCCCCGGTGGTCAGAATCAGCTCGGTCATGAGATGGTTGCCGGCCATGGCAATGCCCCGGCGCATCAGCAGTTCATTGCCGGTGCAGCAGACCCCGGCCAGGTTGATGCCGACGGCGCCTTTTGCTTTGGCAAGGGCGAGCATTTCTTCGGACATACAGGCTTTGGATACCATTTCAGATACCACGGGGTTGTGACCGTGAACCACGATATTGACCTGGTCTTTTTTGAGGACACCGGCATTGACCATGGTGGGTTTGGGGGCCGGCACCCCGAACAGGATATCCGACACCTCTGTGGCGATCATGGACCCGCCCCAGCCGTCGGACAACGCATTGCGAAGCCCGTGGGTCAAAAGACTGATCCAGTCGTTGTCCACGCCCATATGGGTGCGGTGCATCATTTCCGAGGTTTCCCGGTCAATCCCCCTGGGGGTGATGCCGGCGTTTTCCCAGATTTTCCGGCGTTTTTCCGGTGCCCGGCTGACCAGGGTCACCGATTTTTTGCGCATGCCGTAATCTTCCATCATGGCATCGGCCAGCTCGCCGGCAACGGTCAGGGTGTCTTTCCCGTCGGTTTTAATGCCGTATTCGCCGGCCACCCGCATCAGTTTGTCTTCACTGCGGATTTGGTATCCCGGGGCTTCACCTCTGGAAACCGCTTTCAGCACTTCCACCAGATCCCGGCCGTGATCGGAATGAGAGGCGGCACCTGCGGCAATCATGCGGCACAGGTTCCGGGCCACGATGATATCGGCATCTGCCCCGCATACGCCTGTCTGGGGGCCCTGGCCGAAAGGATCCACCCGGCAGGGGCCCATGATGCAGATCCGGCAGGACAGGCCCATGTCGCAGAAACCGCACTGGGGCTGCTGGGCGTCGTGACGGTGCCACACGGTTTCCACATTGTCTTTGACCGCTTTGTCAAATAATAGATTGCCGTCGCTGGTAACTGAAACATCTGTTTTAGGGTTCAACATATTCACCTCCTTATTGCTGTACCAGCCTGTATGGCGGCCTGTTTCAGGGTGTTGTAAAGGGCAACCGTATCCGGAACACTCCGGGTGGCGGCATCCGCCGACATGGTCCGGGCCACCTGCCGGGTTTTTTCATTCATGGCATGCGTCATCTCATCGTAGATCAGAGCGCCCGTCTTGCAGACCTCCACGCAGGCCGGAATTTGTCCCCGGGCAACGCGGGCATCGCAATTGTCGCATTTCACGGCCACGGTTTTACCCGGCGGCGCCGCAGCCTCTTCATGGAACCGCAATACCCCGTAGGGGCAGGCCATGGCACAGGATGCACAGTTGATACACCGGTCCGGGTTGATGAGCACGGTGTGAGTGGCGGCATCGCGGAAGATGGCCCCTGTGAGGCAGGCCAGCCGGCACGGCGCGGGATCACAGTGGCGGCACCGGTTGGGAAATCCCTGGTTGAACAGCCCGGCGCCCACATGCACCCGGGGCCGGGGCTTCGGGGTCTCCTGCACGGCCGCAAACAGGGATTCAGACGTTGCGTGTGCCACCGCGCAGGCCAGCATGCACTGCATGCATCCCACACATTTTTCCGGATTGACTATGACTTGTTTCATCGGTCCTCCTTTGGGCGCATGTTTGACATATAACCCGTCATAAAACCTGTGTTTTCATCCGCCCATCTGCACGTATTCATTTACAGCAATTTGCTGAAATCAAACCGCAAAGACGTCAGATACGCCTTTGGTATCCGGACAGGGATCCGGTTTTCGATCATGGCCCGCAAAACGCCGCCCTGTTCTATCCGGTTGACAAGAACGGCCCCCACGAGGATGTTTTCGCGAAATAACAGGCTGCGGTAGACACCGGCCTTTTCGCCGCCGGCCCGGATGATCTCCAGATCATCTGTACCATCCGGGTTCGCCATTCCCACGGTCATGACATCCAGTCCGAAAATCCGCATCACGTTCCGGCTCAGGCTGCCCGGAAAAGCCACCTTTCTGCCGGCCATGTTGTATCCGGCGATTCTGCCCTGAATGGCGGCTTCCGGCCAGATGGCATTGACCCAGCGGGTTTGACGGGCAATATCCGTGGATTCGGCTGCATCACCGGCCGCATAGATATCCGGAACACTGGAACACAGATACGGGTCCACCAGAATACCGGTGCCCATCTCGATACCGGTCTCCGAAATGAATCCCAGAGACGGGTCAACCCCCTTGCCCACGATGACCAGATCACAGTCCAGTGTTTCGCCTGAATCCAGGCGCGCGTTTCCGACCTTTGCATCGCCGTCAAACGCCGAAACACTGACCCCGACTTTGACGGACAACCCATGGGCTTCAAGTTCCGAAAGGATCATTTTTCCGGCGGTTCCATCCACCTGCATGGCCAGGGGATAGGGAGACGTGATCAGCATGGTGACGTTGATTCCCCTTTTCAACAGGGCATGGGCCGCCTTGAATCCCACCAGCCCACCCCCCAGTACCAGGGCGGTTTTTTACCCCTGCGAAATTGCCGCCAGCTGGTGCAGAACGTCCTGCTGGGTCCGCAAGGTAAAAATATTGCCCAGCCCTGCCCCCGGTACCCGGATCTGCCTGGCATCTGCACCCGAGGCAATCAACATCGTCTGAAAATCGATGTCCGAGCCGTTTTCAAGACGAATGACTTTTTTTTTCACATCAAGGTGGGCTGCGCGATGTCCCAGAACCGGCGTAATGTTCAGGTCTTCGTATACATTGCCGGCAAAAAGGGGCAGTTTGGCGTGGGGTTCGGCGCCTTCCAGGACATAGGAGATCATGGGGCGGCTGTAAGGGGGAAACGTCTCGTCACTGACCATGACAATGGCAGTGGCGGTATCCATTTCCCGAATGGCTCTGGCGGCGTTGATCCCGGCGATTCCGTTTCCGACAATCAGGTGTGTCATGACACCTCCGCAGGTTCCAGAAAAATGATATCTATCCGTATGCAGAACCCGGCTGATTTGTCAAGAAAAAA
>JBFLKI010000085.1:0-4881 GCA_040883135.1 Desulfotignum sp.
GACAAGTCCCAGAAACTCAAATACCATATCCAGACCTCGGGCCGGTCCCTGCATGCCCAGGATATCCAGTTCAACGATATCCGAACCACGCTCCAGGCCCTGTGTGCGGTTTACGACAACTGCAATTCGCTGCACACCAACGCGTTTGACGAGGCCATCACCACACCGTCGGCGGAATCGGTGCGACGGGCGCTGGCCATTCAGCTGATCATCAACCGGGAATGGGGTCTGGCCAAAAACGAGAACCCGCTTCAGGGATCGTTTATTGTGGATGAACTCACCGATCTGGTGGAAGAGGCCGTACTGGTGGAATTTGAGCGCATCACCGAGCGGGGCGGGGTGCTGGGTGCCATGGAGACCGGGTACCAGCGGGGCAAGATCCAGGAAGAGTCCATGTATTACGAGCATCTCAAACATTCGGGCAAGCTGCCGTTGATCGGTATCAACACCTTTGAGGATCCGGATGCAAATTATGCGGACATGGCCAATCATCTGGAACTCTCCCGGTCAACGGAAAAACAGAAGAATGCCCAGCTGGAACGGCTGGATGCGTTCAAAGCCACCCATCGGGATGACCAGAAAGCTGCCCTGAAGCGCCTGCAGGAGAAGGCTTTGACCGGCGGCAACATGTTTGCGGAGCTCATGGAGACCGTGAAGGTCTGTTCTCTGGGCACCATTACCGGCGCTCTATACGAAGTGGGAGGCAAATACCGCCGGAACATGTAGCAGGCGTTGTTTGGATCGGCTGCAACTCAAACAGGTTAAGCGAGACTTGTATTGGAATTGTCGGCAGAGGGCCGCCCCTGGCGAGGGTGCCTTACTGCCGGCCTGGAATCCTTGGGGGCTCCGACAGTCCGTCAGCAAGGCACCCCCGCCAGGGGCTCCGCCGTGCAGAAAATCACTGTGAGTGAAACCCCCACAGCCCTCCGGCACGGGTCTGTTGACCGGCCGTCCGACAACAGGGGGGACGGAAAACACCGGACCGGGGTCGTCCGGGCGGGAAAACACTTGCAATGGGCACAGACAGTTGATACATTTCAGCTGTAATATAGCGAATCATTGACAGAAATACAAAAGGAGAACCATCCATGCAGAACGCAGTCATCGTCAGTGCCGTCCGAACGCCACTGGGCAGTTTCGGCGGGACGTTGAGTACCATAGGCGCCACCGATCTGGGGGGGTTGGTTATCAAGGAAGCCATCACCCGGGCCGGCATTGAGACCTCCCGGGTCAATGAATGCATCATGGGCATGGTGCTGCCCTGCAGCTATGGGCAGAACCCGGCCAAGCAGGCCGTGGTCAAGGCCGGGCTGCCCTGGGAAGTGGAAGCCATTACCGTGAACAAGGTGTGCGGATCGTCTTTGAAGGCAGTGATGCTGGCGGCCCAGGCCATCCAGTGCGGTGATGCCGAGGTGGTGGTGGCCGGGGGCATGGAGACCATGAGCAAGGCCCCGTATTACATGGACAACGCCAGGTGGGGCCATCGCATGGGTCCCGGCCGCATCGAGGACCACATGGTGCATGACGGGTTGTGGGATATTGTGAATGATTTCCACATGGGCATGTCCAATGAACTGTGTTCGGAGCGATGGGCGGTGTCCCGGGAAGATCAGGACCGGTATGCAGCCGAATCCTACCGCCGGGCCTGCGACGCCGTGGCATCCGGCCGCTTCAAAGAAGAGATCATGCCGGTGCAGGTGCCCCAGCGCAAGGGAGAACCCAAAGTGTTTGACATGGATGAATGTCCTCAGCCAACCTCGTTCGACCTGCTGTCAAAAATGAAACCCGCGTTCAAAAAAGACGGGGTGGGGACGGCGGGCAATGCGTCCATCATTTCCGACGGGGCATCCGCCGTGGTGGTCATGAGTGAGAAAAAGGCAAAGGAACTGGGGTGCCCCATCCTGGCACAGATCGGTGCCCAGGCTTCTTATGGGATTGACATGAAATACGTGCTGATGGCACCGATCTATGCGATTCCCAAGGTGTTGAAAAAAGAAGGGATCAGTATCGGCGATATCGATCTGTTCGAGATCAACGAGGCGTTTTCCGGAACGTCGGCCGGCATCAACAAGGTGCTGGAACTGGATCCTGCCCGGGTCAACGTCAATGGCGGGTCTGTGGCTTTAGGGCATCCCATCGGTGCGTCCGGTGCCCGTGTGCTGACCACACTGCTGTATGAAATGGAAAAGCGCGATGTGCATCAGGGGCTGGCGTCTCTGTGCCTGGGAGGTGGAGAAGCGGTGGCCCTGGTGGTCCGCCGGTGATCTATCAGTGAATCAAACGTAATCAAACAGGAGCAAAAAATGGATATAAAGACCTTTGGTGTGATTGGTGCCGGCCAGATGGGCAACGGCATTGCCCAGGTGGCGGCGGCCGCGGGCCTGTCAGTGATCATGAGTGATATCAAGCCGGAATTCTGCGACAATGGGATGGCCACCATCACCAAAAACCTGGACCGGATGGTCAAAAAAGAAAAAATCAGCGAAGCGGACAAGACCGCCGTTCTGGAACGGATCACCACCACCACGGATCTGAACGACATGGCAAAAGTGGATTTTGTCGTGGAAGCGGCTGTGGAGCGGGAAGACCTGAAATTCAACATTTTCAAGGATCTGGACCGGATCTGTCCAAAACATGTGATTTTGTCCACCAACACCTCGTCCATTCCCATCGGCCGGATCGCGGCCCAGACATCTCGGCCGGACAAGGTCATCGGCATGCATTTCATGAACCCGGTACCGGTGATGAAGCTGGTGGAGGTGATCCGGAGCATTGCCACCTCGGATGAGACCTTTGACATTACCTGGAAGCTGTCTGAAAAATTCGGCAAGACACCGGCCCAGGCCAGTGATTATCCCGGGTTCATCGCCAATCGCATTCTGCTGCCAATGATCAATGAAGCGGTGTTCTGTCTGTACCAGGGAGTAGGGACGGTGGAAGACATCGACACGGTGATGCGACTGGGCATGAACCACCCCATGGGACCTCTGGCGCTGGCCGATCTTATCGGTCTGGACACCTGCCTGGCCATCATGGAAACCTTGTATGACGGGTTCAAGGATTCCAAGTACCGGCCCTGTCCGTTGCTCAGAAAATATGTGGAAGTGGGATGGCTGGGCCGAAAGACCGGCAAGGGCTTTTATGAATATAAATGAACAACTGTGTAATATCGTTCCAGGTCTCGGTTCCGGGAAAGGAGACAGGCGATCCGTATGATCAGATGACCGCCATGGCTCTGGCGTGAAGACGGGTGCGTCCTCTGATCCGGGCCTTTATGTGCCGGTGACCACCAGGCGGTGATTTTTATATGTCTGTCACCGCCCGCAGGAAAGACACATGATTATCTGCCGTATTTGTCGTTGAACGAATTCCAGAAGTTTCTGTCTTTTTCCTGCCATCCGGATCCGAATGATTTGTCGAAAAACGGTTTGAGTTTGGAAAACCAGGCCCCATAGCCCTGGTTCCCCTGGATTCGGTTCCGGATGACATCCGCCACATGGGTCGGCAGATTGGCCAGCTCATCTTTGGGGATATAAGCATCTGCGCCTTTTTTGATGGATTCCTTCAGGTTTTCCGGGGTCAGGGCATGGGCCGTGAGCATGAGGGCGGGCAGTTCCTTTTCCCTGGCCAGTGCCAGGATGTCATAGCCTCTGACGCCCATGATGTCCAGGACCGCCAGATCATAGACGGACTCATCCAGTTTTTTTCTGGCGGTCTCAAAGGATGCCGCGGTGTCCAGAATGCACATGTCCATGAGTTCTTCAATGGTTTCCAGGATATCGGGCTCATCATCCACCACCAGGATACGGCGGTCTTTGATCAGGTCCTGGTTGGATATGGTGTCCAGGTCAAACTTCACGGTCGTGACCGGGCAGGTGGCCTTGAGAATCACGTACCGGGCCGTGGACCCCAGGATGGCTTTCTGTGCCCGGGATTTTTTCCGGATGCCCAGAAAAATATGGTTGATATCGTTTTCTTCGGCAAATTTCACCAGGTCTTCTCCGGCGGACATTCCCCGAACGCTCTGCTGGCAGTCGCATTCGATGTTGGCGTGTGCCAGAAGCCGTTGGGCGAAATTCAGGTTTTTTTCCGCCGTCTGGATGTCGGCCTGTGTTTCCGAACGCCCTCCTTCCATGGAGGTGATCACATGGACAAAGGCATTGTGGAAAACTGCCGTGTCCCGGGCCAGGGCCAGGGCCAGGCGCCCTTCTTCTCCACCGTCATATCCCACCAGAATTTTCATGTTGCGCTCCTAAGTGTTAAGGTCTACATCCAGCGTTTGCGCCGCTTATAGGATTTTACATCTTTGAAGGATTTCCGTCCACCCCCTTTGGTGATGCCCATGTAGAACTCCTTGACATCCGGGTTTTTCTGAAGCTCCCTGGAAGGACCTTCCAGAACGATTTTTCCGGATTCCATGATATAGGCATAGTCTGAAACCCCCAGGGCCACCTTGGCATTCTGTTCCACCACCAGGATGGTGGTCTTCAGTTCCTGGTTGATGCGCTGGATGTTTTCAAAAATCTCTTTGACCAGCAGCGGCGCCAGTCCGAGTGAGGGTTCGTCCAGCATCAGCATCTTGGGGGCTGCCATGAGAGCCCGGGCAATGGCGATCATCTGCTGTTCCCCGCCGGAGCTGTACCCGGCCATGCGGTTGGTCACATTGGAGAGCCGGGGAAAGTGCTTGTACATGAGTTCATTGTCTTTTTTGATGGCGGAAGCCCCGTCTTTGCGGGAGATGGATCCCACAATGATGTTTTCGTTCACGGTCAGATGCTTGAACACCCGGCGGCCTTCCGGTACCATCACCGCCCCCAGTTTGACCACGGCGGTTCCCAGCATCTGGGTGGTGTCTGTGCCGTCAAAGGTGATATGTCCCTC
>JBFLKI010000086.1:0-4627 GCA_040883135.1 Desulfotignum sp.
ACTTCCGGCTGGTACGGGGTATAGGCCGTGGCAAATTCCGATCTGGACACCAGGTACGGAATGATGGCCGGAATGTAGTGATCGTAATTGCCGGCACCGATCAGGCAGGTGTACCCTTTGCAGGCAATGTTTTGTGAAGCCAGATTTTCCATGTGGTCGTTGAGTTCCCACTCGCTCATGGGCTCCGGCAGATTCAGGCCGTCTGTGACTTTGACGGCATCCGGAATGGTTTTGAACAGGTCATCCAGAGAGTTGCATCCGGCAACGGCCAGCATCTTCTGAATATCTTCCTGTGTATGAGGCAGGTAACGCATAAAATCTATCCTTTCAGCATCTCAAGATATGCGGTTTTGTCCATCAACGCATCCATTTCAGAAGGGTCGGAGGCCTTGACTTTAATGATCCATCCACTCTGATAGCAGTCCTCGTTGACTTTTTCCGGTGCGTCTTCCAGCTCTTCGTTCACGGCCACGATCTCGCCGGAAATGGGCATATACATCTCAGAGACGGCCTTGACCGATTCCACGGACCCAAACTCCTCTTCAGCGGAAAAAGAATCCCCGACTGCGGGCATCTCCACAAACACGATTTCCCCCAGCTGGTCCTGGGCATAGTCATTGATGCCGATGGTGACACTGTCTCCGTCTGCTTTGGCCCATTCATGGTCTTTGGTGTATTTGACGTCTTCAGGCAAATTCAGTTCATTGATGTCTTTCATAGCAGCCTCCTTTTATAAATTAAATAAAATGACTCAATTTTTTTCTGGCGGTTCTGTCCGGTCGGATGTCAGTGACAATGGTCACACCGATGGCGCGTTTTCCTTCCTTGAGTGTCAGTTTGGTGCCCGGTTCCAGCTGTTTTGAAACCATGACAAACCCGCAGGCAATGCCTTTGATTTTGATGTGTTCCGGCAGATCCGGCGTGTTGACGCTCACGATTTTGTTGTCATGCCAGGTGATGCCCATGTCCGTGGCACAGGTGAGCACATGCCCGATCTGTATGTCATTTTCGTCAAACACGCCCGTATTTTCGCCGGCTGCCACTTTTCTCAGGCTGTCTCCCGCAAAGGGGAACACATACACGTCATCCTTTTCAGCGACCAGGGCTGTGGCGCCCAGAAACTCCTTGGTGAATCCGGATCTGTCCGAATTATAGGGCAGGGCGAAATCCCAGGGATGGTTCATGAATTTGAAATGACCGATATCCTGGTGAGACAGGGGCAGGCAGGCCCCGGCCCGCAAAGAGTCTCTTGCACCCAGACCGCAGGCGGTGATGCCGAATGATTCACCTTCAGCCAATACTTCTTTCCACAGATCCACAATGGCATCCGGGACAATAAATATTTCAAACCCGAATTCACCGGTGTATCCGGACCGGGACAGCAGCATCGGGGTGCCGGTTTTCAGTTTCACCGCATTCGCACTTGAATGATTGGGGTCAAAATGCCCTTTAAAGGAAAAATAGGGCATCTTATCAAACACGTTGTCCGGAGACTGGATCAGGCGGGACAGAATCCTGGCCGCGTTGATTCCCTGGATGTCCATTTTGGCCACTTTGTCAGTCAGATCCGTGACAGTGACATTTCGGCTTTTTTTCCAGTCCGACAGATGACCGGCGATGACCCCACCCATGCCGGCATTGACGCAGACCATGAATTCGGTGTCCGAGAATTTGTACACGATGGCGTCATCCAGGCAGTGACCTTTTTCATTTAAAAATGCACCGTACACACACCGGTCGACCGTCAGGGATGCCAGATCTCTTGTAAAACAGAAATTGAGAAGTGCGAACGCATCCGGTCCCTGCACACCGACACAGGCCATGTGGCTGGTATCGAATATGCCAGCGGATTTCAGCACGCTTAAGTGTTCATTCTTGACTCCGGTGTCATACCACAGCGGCATGTCGTATCCACCGAAATCCGCCATGTTGGCACCGGCATTCATGTGCCAATGGTGCAAAGGGGTGGTTTTCAAACTATTCATAGCAATGACCTTTGAATTTAAAGATTAAAAAATATAGGGAACCTTCAAGTTATAGGATTTGTATACAACAAAGGTTTCCACGGACCGAACACCGGTGATCTTGGCAATTTCCTCGGTGTAAAATTCCAGCAGTCCGAATCCCTTTTTAAACAGCACCATGATCAGCAGATCAAACCGTCCCGTGACCACGTTGGTGTGAATGACGCCTTTGAGGCGGCTGATTTCCCGGCCTTTTTCCACTAAATCCATGTCTGACAGCTTGATACCGATGATCACCACCCGGTGATCGGGAAGCATGTCCGGATTCACCAGGCCGCAGATTTCAAGTATGCCTTCCTCCTGCAGCTTGTTCACCCTGGACCGGACCGTGTTTTCGGTAATGTCGAGTTTGTCTGCAATTTTTTTAAAGGATTTCTTTCCCTGTTTCAGCTCTCGGATGATATCGATATTTGTCTGATCTATTTTCATTCTACCTCTATATGATTCTGGAAAATTGAGGGAAAACATAATTTTTTATTAATATCTTGATAATTAGACCAGGTTAATGATAATGTCAATTAAAATTTAAAAAACTTGTGAAAATTGAAATAAAAAATCGATAAATTAATATATTTTCTATGAAAGGAGAAGTTATGACACAAAAAATCATGGTGATCGGGGGAGGGCCGGGAGGATATGTGGCTGCGTTGCGGGCCGCGACCCTGGGCGCGGATGTCACGCTGATTGAAAAAGAAAATCTGGGCGGTACCTGCCTCAACTGGGGGTGCATTCCTTCCAAAATCATGAAACACAGCACAGATATCCTTGATAAATTCCGGCATGCATCGGATTTTGGGATAAAAATCGACGGGCCTGTTCTGCCGGACATGGCCGGGCTCATGGCCAGGAAAAACAAAATTCTCGAATCCCAGCGGGCCGGCATCGACGGGCTGCTCAATGCAAGAAAAGTCAAGGTTATAAAGGGATGTGCCCGGATCACCGGCAAGGGGATGCTAACGGTGACAGGCGGGGATGGCACAACAGAAACGTTGAACTGGGACAAACTCATCATTGCCGCCGGAACCCGGCCCATGAATGTGCCCGATTTTTCCTTTGACGGCAAAAAAATCCTTTCCTCCAACGATATTCTGGTTCTTGATCACATCCCTGAATCGCTGACCATCGTGGGCGGCGGGGTGATCGGGTGCGAATTCGCAGGTATTTTTACGGCCCTGGGTGCGAAAGTGACTATCGTGGAGGCCATGTCCCGGCTGCTGCCGCTGCCGTCCGTGGATACAGCCATGTCCAAGCTTTTGCTCAGAGAGATGAAAAAACAGAAAATCACGGTGTTGTGCGATACGGTTGTTACGGCCTGTGACACCGCCGGCAGCGGATGCCGCATTTCTCTGGCCAAAAGTCCGTTCACAGACAACCCGAAGGCAAAAGATCCCAAAACCGACACCCTGACTTCAGATTTCATGGCGGTGTGTATCGGCCGGACTCCGCTGTCAGCCGATCTGGGTCTGGACACCATCGGTCTGACTACGTCGGGTCCCGGCTGGATCGACGTAAATGACAGGATGGAAACTGCCGTGGAAAATGTCTATGCCATCGGTGACATTCTGGGGCCTTCACGGGTGATGCTGGCCCATGTAGCGTCTCATGAAGGTCTGGTGGCGGCCGGCAACGCCATGGGAGAAAAAGACACCATGGCCTACGATGCCGTACCCGGGGCCATTTTCACCATGCCGGAAATCGGTACCGTGGGCGTGAGCGAAGAGCAAGCCCGGAAAAAAGGGCTGGATATTGACTCCGCATCCGTGAATTTCCGGGTGTTGGGCAAAGCCCATGCCATTGATGAAATTGCCGGAGAAGCCAAGATGATCGTGGAAAAATCCTCCAGCCGGGTCCTGGGCATGCATATTATCGGTCCCCATGCCACCGACCTGATTGCCGAAGCCACTCTGGCGGTTGAAAAGGGTTTGACCGCCAAAGATATCGCCCACGCAATCCATGCCCATCCGACCTTGGCGGAAATCATGGGGGAGGTGGCGTGCAAAATAACGGGTATGCCTGTGCATGGTTAGAAAAAAGCCGTTATCGCTTCACCTGATGTTGTGGTTCAAAAAACATGGGTTTTTATCTCGATGTGTGCTAATGTGACCTCGCTTTGGAGATAAAGGTAAAACAAAGGGCTTCATCAGGACAGTTATGATAACGTCAATGGTCGATTTTTTCGATATCCGGACCCTTTCAATGGTTGTGGGTGGATCCATGCTGGTTTCCACCATTTCCATGATCTGCTATCTGTTTCAACGCAGGACCTATGGAAATTTTAAATTATGGACCCAGGGAATGGGCTGCCTTTCCCTGGGTTTTCTCCTTTTCAGTGTACGAGGTTTCATACCGGACCTGATAAGTATTGTTCTTGCCAATGCCCTGATCTTTTTTTCCTTTGCACTGATATATCAGGGATTTAATATACTGGGGCCAAAAAAGAAGATATCCGGACTGCATCTGGCATTCATGTTCTTTCTGCCGTTTTTCATCTTTCCATTTTTTACGTATGTCGTACCCAGCCTGAATGTCCGCACCAGTCTGGTTTCTTTTACAGGCGCACTTCATTTTTGTCTTTGTGCTAACATACTTTGGAATGGTGTGAA
>JBFLKI010000342.1:0-3083 GCA_040883135.1 Desulfotignum sp.
CGTCAGGGTGTTGGTTACCTCTTTTTCATAAAAACGGGACAGGTCGGACAACACTTTTTCCAGGCGGGCTCCCGCGTCGCCGGGGCGGGTCATGCGCAAAGCCATATCCGGGAACACCTGCACCGCCTCCAGAGATTCGGCAAAACTCTCCCCATCTTCCACCCGGCGGATGGCCTCTTCGATGCCTGCATGGATCCGGCGGTTCTGTATCAGACCGTTGGCGATGTGCAGAGCCTGGTTCAAAGGGGTTCCCACGGCCAGTATGCTGGACAAAGAGGACGAAAACAGGGCTGTGGCATAAATCACGGACAGGTTGCCCACAAAAGGAAGTTTAAGCCACAAGGTATCAAAGACCAGCCGTCCTCTGTCCGTTTTCAGATAAAGGGACACGCCCGAAAAAATTATTACCAGACAAATGAAAATCACCTGGAACCAGGACCGGACAAAGTCGCTGATCTGCAGCAGCCATTGGGTGAAAATCGGCATGTCTGCGCCGGATTCAACAAAGGTGCCGGTGATGGCCGGCACCACAAACACCAGCAGAAAAGTCACCACCGCCAGGGAGCAGACCGTCAGGATGGCTGGATAAATGGTGGCGGACTTGATTTTTTCCCGGATGGCTTGGGACCGTTCCAGGTATTCAAGATATTTTTCGATGGCATCCGGGATGTTTCCGGCGGCTTCTCCGGAACGCAGCGTGGCAATATACAAAGGAGAAAAATACGGCACATGCTTTTCAAACGCATTGGACAACGATTCTCCCTCAGAAATATCGTTTCTGATCTGCTGCAGCACCCGGGAAAAGTATTTTTTCTCATTGTTCTTCAAAATACCGTCCAGGGCCATGACCACGGGGATACCGGCCCCCAGCAGGGCCAGAAACTCATGGTTGAAAGAGAAAAACTCCTTGAGACCGGGTTTCGGCCGGCCGATGGAAAAATTGGCAGACATCCTCCGGGACGGCTTTTCCGCCTGGATGAGAAACCCGCCATCCCGGGCAATCATTCGCTCAAGGGCAGCCGTGGAATCCGCATGTATCGTTTTTTCAACGGTGTTTCCGTCTTTCCCGGCAATTTTGCATTTATAACGGGCCATGAAAAGCATCCTTTTCTAACACCAGACCCCTGATCCTTCCTGCCGACCGGCAATTTTTACATTGCCAGACTGACATAAAAAAATCCTGTTGAAAACATATTTTTATATCATAAACCATCCGGTCTGACCGGACAACATTTTTCTGGTCCAGCAAAAAAACCTTGCGTGCTGTGCAGCAAACAAGGCTTTTTTTTGTTACAAAAAAGACCTCACAACTGTTGTGAGGGTTATGAAACCGGCGAACCGCGTTTTCGTTCAAGGCGGGCAGAGATCACTGATTCTCAAAGGCATCACTGACTTCAGCTTGATTTTTTTTCTGTAACTTTCGCAACAGCAGTCGGTATCTCTCCTGAAGACGGCCAAATGCCAGGGCCAGTTTTTCGTTACGCTCTCTTTCCGTTTCCAGGGCGATTTTCAGGTCCGATATTCGGGCAACCCGGCAGTAATCGGCCCGAGAGTCCATTTCCTTGATATAGGCATGATACAGTTCTTTTTGCTGATGAAATTCTTTCTCCACACGCATAATGCCTTGCAGCATTTCCTGGAAACTGTGTTTGTCATCCGGATATGTGTCTGTCCGGTTTGCATGTCTCGACCCTTGCAATGGGTCTGATTCGGAACCAGAGGATTCATCAGACCCGATACCCGAAGACAGATCGGCTGGCGATGATGAAGGCTTTCTGGTAATGACACCGATGCCGCCCTTTTCCTCGATGACCTGTTCCACGATCTGATTGTCAATGATGTGCTTCCCCTCAGCATAGCTGTAAACCAGACAGCCGTCACACAGCAGGTTGATGGTTCGGGGAATACCGCAGGAGACCTCGAAAATTTTGTCAATGGCATCCGGGGTGAACAGGTCCGGGTCCCCGCCGGCTTTTTCCAACCGGTGGGCAATGTACTGGCCGGTTTCATCCCGGTTCATGGCAGACAGATGATAGCTCACTGCGATGCGCTGGGCAAACTGCTCCAGCCGGGGATCGTTGATCTTTTCCTTCAATTCCGGCTGCCCCACGATCATGATCTGCATCAGCATCTCTTCATCGGTCTGCAGATTGGAAAGCATCCGGATTTCCTCGAGCACGGCTTCTGAAAGGTTCTGGGCCTCGTCGATGATAAGAAGCACTTTTCTGCCGGCTGCATAGCGCTCGATCAGAAATTCATATAGGATATCAAGAGCCCGCGATTTTGATATATCATCCTTATACTCGATCTCAAACTCGCTCAAGATCAGGCGTATCAAATCGTCGGTCAAAACATTGGTATTGAAAATCACCGCCACATCCATATCAGATTCGATCTGGTTGAGCAGGTAGCGGATCAGGGTGGTCTTTCCAATCCCGATCTCTCCGGTGAGCATGACAAATCCCACCTTTTCGGTCAGCCCGTACTCCAGAAAGGTCAGGGCTGCGGAATGGCGTTCGCTCAAAAACAGATAGGCGGGGTTGGGCACCAGATTGAATGGCTTTTCCCTGAACCCGTGAAACTCCTTATACATCGTTCTCCATAATTCATTTATCCAGCTTGTTGAGGACGAAGCCGAGGAATTTTTCCGGGGGCAGCAGTGAAACGGCTTTCTGCACATCTTTGCGCGAGGTCTTTCCCGCTTCCACCACCATGATGATCCCGTCCATCATGGGGGCCATGGCAATGGCCTCGGCATGTTCCAGCACGGGCGGGGCATCGAAAAATACATACCGGTCATCATATCGCCGGCCCATTTCCATCACCAGATTTTCCATTTTTTCCGAGGACAGCAGCTCAGAGGAATACGCCACGATCCGGTCCCCGGAAATCAGGTTGAGTTTGTCGATCCCCGGCCAGATGATCAGCTCATTGAGGGGGGTGTCGTCAAGAAAGTAATCGATTAAACTGAATTTACTGTCAATGCCGAGATAATCATGGATATCCTGGCCCTTGAAATCGCAGTCCACCAGCAACACGGTCTGTTTCAGGTCCCGGGCGAACACAAACCCCATGTTGATGGC
>JBFLKI010000087.1:0-21421 GCA_040883135.1 Desulfotignum sp.
CCTCCCCTGGTGGTGGATCAGGTGGTGAACAGTGCCGGGCGTATTCCCAACATTGAGCCGCTCGCTCTGGATGCTGCCGGCATCCGCTCTTCCAGAAGAGGGATCGACGTCAACCCGGCGATGCAGACATCAATTCCCTCCATTTTTGCCATCGGTGACTGCGCTGATACCGTGATGCTGGCCCGGGTGGCGGACATGGAAGCACATATCGCGGCCCGGGCTGTCCTGGCAATGGAAAATGGAAGCGATCTGCCGGCCATGGATTATCGTGCGGTTCCTGCCGTATTGTTCACTTATCCTCAGCTGGGAATGGTGGGTAAAACCGAAGAGACGCTTCAAAAAGAAAACACGCCCTACTGGAAAAGTTATGAAACCGATCTGGGCTGGCCCACCTACCGGCGGATCGGTATGAAACACGCCGCCTACAAAATCCTGGTGGATGAAAACGGATGTATCCTGGGTGCCCATTTTCTGGGAGACAACACAACAGGCCTGGTCAACACCTTCAAACAGGCGATGCTGGACAATGCCCCGGTCAAAAAAGTTCAGCAAGACCACATCATGTCCCCCTACCCGTCCCGGGAAAGCGACATCCTGTATATGCTGGATTCGCTGATTGACTGATCCCCGGCACGGAACCTCCTATCACCCATTGAGAAGAGCAGGAACCGGGATCCGGTTGCCTGCTCTTGAATTGTCAAATCACAGCAATAAATTTACGGGCTACTGTTTTTCCATGGGCTGGCCACAACAGACCAGTTCGCCTCCTCCGGCTTCCTTGACCTCAACGACATTTCCGCATATTTCACATTTGTAGGTTTCTCCAACAGCTGGCATCATCCGCCTCCTTTTGTTTCAGGGTTCGTGTCATTGTCTGTCCCTGGAAAATGACTATCACGCCAGGGAAAACCATATTCTATACAAATAACTGCAATTTATTCTTTGTCAACTGAAAAAAACAGATCAAATCCAGATGCCTATACCAGCCATTACCCCATGCCGGCCAAAAAGGTTTCCGGTTCTTTTCGCACACCGCAGGTCTGATTCAGTCTGGCGGCAATCTCCTTAAACGGACCTTCCTTCATGATCCGTGCAGATTCAGGGCAGGCTTTGATACAGGCGCAGCAATGGATACAGACATCATCCAGGGTGCAGTAGCCCTCTTCTTTATCGATCGCATCCACCGGACACACCGTTACGCAGGTCCCGCAGGCGGTGCAGTCATCTGTCACATCAATGAACGGCACACCACTGGTGACCGCGGGTATTTTATAAGGAGAATTGCCTGGCACTGAAATCTTGACATCTGGTTTCTCCTGTTCAATTGATTCCATCAGGCGGCCGATTTTTTGTCCGAATTCTACAGCCAATGCCAGATCTTTTTCATCCGGTCTGCCAGGGGCAATGGGCGCCGGTGGCGTGGAAAACGAATGCTCACCGATGAACGCCCCTGCTGCCACAGGTACCCCTCCACACTGGATACAGATATCTTTCAACTCCAGCAGCGCATCCTCATATTCCCGGTTGCCGTAAACCACCACCGGCACAGCGGCAATCCCCGAGGCAGACAGTTGTTTGAAACACTCCGCCGCCACTTTCGGCGCCCTGCCGCTGTAAACCGGTGCCCCGAAAAGAATCAATGAGGTGTCGAGTTTGTGCGGAATTTTTTCTCTGGCTTGGGACAATGTGATGTCATAACTGTCCACCACATACCCTGTGCCCTTTGCGATGGCATCCAGCACGGTTTTCGTGGTGGCGGTGGGGCTGAAATATACCACCGTGATCTTTTTATGGGTCATTGTTTTCCTTTCTCCCGTTTATGTAAAAAGACATTTGAAAAATCATCCAAATTATTGTATGACCCCCTCCATGAATATCACAGAAAAATGCCCGGCCTGCGGCGGAGACCTTTACATCCGGCGCACCTGAACCAGGGTTTTGTTTTGCTGCAGGTCCTGCGGCCAGAACGTTCCTGAAGCCCGGTACAAAGAGCTGATGGATGACTATCTCGAAGAACAGCTGGCCAATGTACCCATCAACAGGATCTGACCTTTTCAGGCGGCCGTTGTCAAGGGCGTTTCAAAGCCCTGCCTCCTCATCATAGACATTGCAGATGCAGCATAAAAAAGTGGCTGGTTCATCGGTCACGTTTTTCATGCCGTGAGGCTGCATGCTCGGGATATAAATGGAAGTCCCGGGTCTGCACACCACTTTTTTCTTGAGTTCATCGGTTTTTTCATCAAATTCCCAGCATTCGAACTCACCGGACAGAATATACATGGTCTGGTGATAAAAATGGTTGTGGATGGGAATCTGCCCCCCCGGCTGGATGGTGAAAAACCGCAGCCCGTATTCCGGGATCCCGTTTTCGTCTTCCCCGTGCTGGGACAGCCAGCGGATGCTGGTGCCGGTGACATCCAACTGTTTCCCTCTGTATGGAAACCGGTCAATCTGTTTTTCCTCGCATTCCGTCCAGTGAATCACCTTCATTTCGCCATCTCCGGTTTAAATTATTATTCCTGCTGTACCATGACATACTGCAGTGAGAAACGCCAGTCCCATATGGGTTTGTTTCCCGTTCAGGGAGTGCCCGTCAGCCGGTTGCGGCCGCCGTGCTCCAGCCGTGGGTTTTGGCCAGTTTTCCAAACATCTGAACGATGCCGACGGTCAGGCGGAACACCATGTCACTCCCGCCGTTGTCGGATGCGCTTTTGTCATAGAACAGGTGCAGATCCGAATCCAGGCCGTCGTCCGGTTTCCAGTAACAGATCATCACGGGCACCAGGGGCAGCGGATACAGCACCATGGAGATATCGGACTGATATTGCTCTTCGATCTCTTTGCCATTGAAAATAAAGCCCAGATCCTCGAATAGATCCGGATGCGTGTCTGCAATCTTTTTCAGCGGTTCTTCCGTCCGTTTCACATACAGGCCGTTCAGTTCCCGGGCCCCGGCCAGCTCCCGGAAAGGCATCCACTGACCGGTGACAGGCGTTCCTTTGCTTTCCAGCACATAGGTCAGCACAGGCCCTGTAATCCAGGGGTTGATATGCAGATCTGATTTAAAGCGCCCTTGCTGATTTACGGAAAACGGTTTGCCGAATATGCGAAGGGTCAGCCAGGTCCCGTCAAACCGGCCGCCGGTTCTGCGGGCCGCCTCTTCCAGGTCGATCTCCTTGACCCGTTCCTGCATGGCTGCCAGTTCCCGTTCATAATCCGACTCCCCGGGCCTGAATCCTTTTCTGGGTGTGCTGCTGTATCTGGCAACCACCTGGGGGTCCAGGTGCGTACAGTCGGACAGATCTCTTTGCCCCAGAAAGACCTTTGACGCAAACGCCAGACAGGTCAATTCATTACACTCCCGGCAGTTGGATTTATCCAGGAGTTTGAAAACTTCCATGGCATTGGCAAACATAGAACGACACCTCCCTTGGCACAGATGCAAAATCAGTCATCATCTCATTTTTGATGAACAAAGGCCGTCTTTACAAAAACACGGCGGGGTCTTATACTGTTCATTACGATAATGCCCGAATGAAAATTTTCAAGCAACAGGAGTCTCCCCATTGAAACAGATTCTGATACTGGCCACCACCAACAAAGGAAAAACACGGGAAATCCGGGATCTCTTAAAGGATTTTCCTCTGGATATCAAGAATTTGACCGATTTCGGCCCCATTCCGCCGGTCATCGAGGATGGTGCCACCTTTGACGACAATGCCTACAAAAAGGCCGCGTTTACGGCCCGGGTCCTGGGATACCCGGCCATGGCCGATGATTCCGGCCTGTGTGTTGATGCCCTGGACGGGGCACCGGGGGTGCGGTCCGCCCGGTATGCCGGAGACCATGCCACCGATGCCGACAATGTGGCCAGGCTGCTTGCGGATCTGGAACACCATGACAACCGGAAAGCCGCTTTTGAATGCGTGATCTCCATTGCCGTTCCCACGGGCGCGGCCCTGACCTATGAAGGCCGGTGCGAGGGGTTCATCACCAGAGAGCCGGCCGGCGACAACGGGTTCGGATATGATCCTTTGTTTTTTTTTCCTGCCTTCGGCAAGACCTTTGCCCAGGTGCCCATGGACCAGAAAGCACAGGTCAGCCACCGGGGCATTGCTTTAAAACAGGTGGCCGAAGAGATGGACAAAATCCTGGAATGGATCGACATCAACATGCCCCGGTTTGACCGGGTGCCCTGCAAAGAATAAGGACAAAACAGCCATGACATCTTTTGAAGCATTCAAGACCCTGGTCAAAGAAAACCGGTCCTGTCGAAGGTTTGACAACACCGCCACCATCAGCCGGCAGGATTTGACCGATCTGGTGGATCTGGCCCGGCACTGTGCGTCCGCCGCCAACAATCAGCCATTGAAATACATTCTCTCCAACAGTGAGCCGATCAACCAGGCCGTTTTTGACTGCCTGGGATGGGCCGCCTATCTGACAGACTGGCCCGGTCCGAAACCATCCGAGCGGCCCACTGCCTATATCGTGATCACCGGAGACCACACCATCTCCAATAAATTCTGGTGCGATCACGGGATCGCGGCTCAGACCCTTCTGCTGGGGGCCCGGGCCAAAGGCCTGGCCGGCTGCATGTTCGCGGCTATCAACGTCAAGAAACTCAACGCGGTTCTGGATATTCCGGAACACCTGGAGGTCAAGCTGGTGGTGGCCCTGGGAAAACCCCAGGAAAAAGCGGTGATTGATGATGTGGGGCCGGACGGGAGCATCAAATATTTCCGGGACGAAAATCAGGTCCATCATGTGCCCAAACGGTCACTGGATGATCTGGTTTTCAAAACGTTTTCTTGAACCGGCGTCCGGTAACACCGGCCCAAAGGCAATAAAATGAAGCTGCTGTTTGTCAACCCGGTATGCCTGAATCCCCGCGTTACGGATGCGGATGCCACCGTGGTGCCGGTGGGCCTTTACTACCTGGCGGCCCAGGTGCTGGATGCCGGGTTTGAGGCGGCCATTCTCAACCTGGCACAAGCGGAGCTGACTGATCCGGATGCTGCATTCACCGCAGCCATTGCGTCTCAGCAACCCGATCTCATCGGGTTTTCCGTGACCAGCCCGACCCGGTTTTCGGCCATGTCCCTGGCCCGGACCGCCAGACAAATGCGGCCTCAAACCGTTATCGTGTTCGGCGGACCGGCCCCTACGTTCATGACGGAGTATTTTTTTTCCACCTGCCCGGCCCTGGATGTCATCGTCAAAGGCGAAGGAGAACAGACCTGCCTGGCCCTGGTTCAAACCCTGGCCGGTCGGACCGGCAAAGAGAATCAAAAAAACAATCTGGATCTCAGCCGGATTCCGGGTCTGGTATTCAGGGACGGGAATACGATCAAAGATACCGGGCCGGCGCCGCTCATCCAGGATCTGGATCGGCTGGTGCACCCCTCCAGATACTTTGCGTTTCAGCACCTGGCCATGTCCCGGGGATGCCCGGGGACCTGCACGTTCTGTGGATCTCCTCTGTTCTGGGGAACACGAAACGTCCGGTTCCATTCCCCGGAATGGTTCTTCCAGGAGATCCAGACCCTGGCCGGCAAGGGCATCTCCCATTTCTACATCAGTGATGACACCTTTACCATGGACCGGGGCCGGGTAATGACCCTGTGCCGGAAATTGATGGACGCGCACCTGAATATCACCTGGCACGCCATCTCCCGGGTGGACCGCGTGGACCCGCAACTGCTGACCATGATGCGGAAAGCCGGGTGCATCCAGATCAGCTACGGGGTGGAATCCGGATCAGATGCCGTCAAAAAACGGCTGGGGAAGCCGGTTCCCAATTCTGTGGCGGTACAGGCCTTCCGACACACCGCCGCCGCCGGCATGATCCCCCGGGCCTATTTCATCTATGGATCCCCCGGAGAAACGCAAGACACCATCCAGGAGAGCATCGATCTGCTGATACAGCTCCAGCCCCTGGGTGCGGTGTTCTATTTACTGGTGACCTTTCCGGGCACCCGGTTGTACGAACTGGCAAAAAAAACCGGCCGGATCACCGATGATATCTGGCACCGGGAAATCGAAGATCTGCCCTGGTTCGATGTGGACCGGCACCTGGATTTCGATCAGGTCAAACAGTTTGGGGATGCGCTGAGATCCACATTTTATGACCACCTGCCTCAGTTTGCCGCAGATGTCGAATTGGCCGCTGATCCGTCCCTGCATCCGTTTCATGCGGATTTTCTCTCCCGGCTGGGTATGACCTTTTCCCACGGGGATTACAGCAGCGACAACCGAATCAAAAATCCGGATGAGACCGCCAGGATATTGTTTGAACGGGCCCTGTCATATCACCCGGACCTCCGGGCCTTTCTGGGACTGGGCATGCTGCTGCTCAAGCACAGACACCCGGGCGCGGCAATAAAAATTTTGGATCAGGGCCTGACCCATTTTCCCGACAGTAAAGACCTTGTTCTGTGCAAAGGAATCTGCCTGATGAACCAGCGCCGCTTTACCGATGCCAGGGACTGCCTGTCCTCTTTTGAACAACATTCAGATGTCCGGCACTATCTGGCCATCTGCCAACAGCAACTGGAAACACACCCATGAATGACAAACCAGCGATTCCCCCCGTAAACCACCATCTGACCAACCGGCAGAACCGGGAACTCAAACTCAGAGACCGGCGCAAAGAGATTCTGAACATGGACTCGGAAACCGCGCTGGATGCGCTGCTGGATGCCCCCGCCCCGGCCACGCTTATCCAGTCCTTTCCGGATCAGGACCTGTATTTTCTCATGCACCGGATCGGGCCGTCAGATTTCATTCCGGTGCTGTCTCTCGCCGCTTCCGACCAGTGGGAATATATTCTGGATGTGGAAGCCTGGGACGGGGACCGGCTGGACACCCGGATAATGACCCGGGCGTTTGATCTGATGTTCCAGGCAGACCCGGAACGGTTTCTGCGCTGGATCATCATGGAAAAACCCGATTATTTCGAATTCTATCTGTCCCGGCACCTGGAGATCTTCATCCGGGAACATGATGACGTGCCGCCGGACGATTTTGACGGCTACATGACCCTGGATGACAAATTCTATTTCCGGTTTCCTGAAGAGAAGCAGTCTGATGATTCAGATGAGGACGACGCACTCTCAGACGAGGATATGCCGTTGTCCGAAGAAGTTCAGGCCTCGGAACTGATCGATGCCATGGTCAGAAAACTGGCGGACATGGACCTGTCCGTGTTTCACGGCCTGATGCTGGAAACCATGAATGTACTGCCCGCGGAAACCGAAGAGGAAGAGTTCCGTCTTAAAACCATCCGTCTGGCGGAAAAAGGATTTCTCCCGTTTCATGAAGCCATCGGCATTTACCAGCCCACACCCCTCACCGCGCTGCGCAAACGCCCGAAAACGCACGTGTTCTCTTCGGACACTTTTGATCCGGACCTGCCCCTGCCTCCCCAGAGTTTTACGCAGTTTCTGAACGGAGAAAACCTGTTCGTCCATGCCCTGGCCCGGGTGCCTTCCGGTTTCATGATCACCCTGGAATCGGAGCTGGCCGCACTCATCAACAAGGTGATTTCCGCAGACCGGATCAAGGTCCGGGACACGGAAACCCTGTCAAAAATCATTCGCAAAGCATCGGCTTTTCTAAGCCTGGGACTGGAATCGATCCTTCAGGACAGGGTCAGCCTGGAAGCGGCCGCCGACCTGATCCAGACCTATTATCTGGAAGATCTTTTCCGCACTGGATCCCGGGCCGGCGTTCAGCTGAAAACCGCCGTGGACAGCTGGTACAGACACAGTTTTATTCAGAAGCAGAATCTGCCCTTGAGCTTTCTGGGAGAAACCTTCTTAGGAGTGATGGGCGGCCTGCTCCTGGAGCGGCCGCTGTATTTTGACAATTACCGGACCGGTGAGCTGTACCGGTATTTTGCCTCGCTGAGCGATATCCGGACCACCCGGAAGGCCATCGACCAGATCATGGGCATTGACGGCATGCTGGCCCGCCTCGCCCCGGACATCGCCTCTTTTAAAAAAGGGATCCTCACTTATAAAAGCCTGATTCTGACTCTGTGGGCAAAGGACCGCCTGGCGCTGGCACCGGACCTCTCCCCCATTGACACGGACCTGTTCAAGCCGTTTTTCACCCAACTGTTCGCCACGAATCCGAACCTTCCGGCATCTGACACAGGGACTGAGCAACATGTTCCGGATTTAGAACAGGCCGGAGACATCCAATCGGATGACCTGCTTCTGTGGGCTTCCCAGGCCATCGACATGGATCTGCCTCTTCCGGTGAAGGATCTGCTCAAGGATCTGATAAACGAAATCCGGGAGGAATACGCCGAAATTCATCCGGACCGCATTGACCCGCGATTCATGCCTCATTTTCTGTTAAAGCGCACCTAAAAAATGGAACCAGCTGCATTAAAAATCAGAATATATCTGATCAGTGTACCCGATATACAGACGGTCCCCTTTTCTGACCGCCGGAGCCCGCAGATTGCCTGTAGGCCCTATAGCCGCTTTCAGAATCTCTTCCCGGTTGTCATCGGCGGGGGTGTATGTCAACACTTTTTTTCCCTTGCCGATATGGACCGTTGAAACGTCCCGGATCAGTTTCCAGGCAGATTCCGCGTCTATGTGTTGCTTTCTTGCATCAACCCTATCCGTGATGGTCATCTTGTTTTCCTCAAACACCGTTTGAGCTTTTTTACAGGAAGCTCAGCCGTTTCTCAGATATGCCCAGTCGATGGTCATCTTCGGTTCCCCCATTTTTTTGAACATCTTGTTATTTTTAAACAAATCGATCTAATTTTCAGTCAGACCGCCCGCTTTGTCAATCAAAATATTATGATGATTTGCCAACACCGCCTCTCTGGAACCCTTTGGACGGCAAGACAATCTGAAGGGGGCTTGAAATTTTACTTGCAATTAATTGGTTATGTGTTAATATTATGTTTTTGGCACACTCCGGTCGGTGCCTGGAGTATTGCGGTCGATTCCTTTTCTTAATTTACCCCAATCCTTTCCCAATTTTACTATTTCAGCCTGGATCGGTTCTGCGCTGTGCAGGCGGGCGATTAAGAGGAGAACAATGTATGTCGTTTCAACACCTGGGGCTTATCGCCCCATTGCTCCGTGCCATTGAGGCACAGGGCCACACCACCCCTACCCCCATTCAGGAAAAAGCCATCCCTGACGTGCTCAAGGGATCAGATATCCTTGCCGGCGCCAAAACCGGGACTGGAAAAACCGCTGCCTTTGCCCTGCCCATTCTTCAACAACTGGACCGGGATAAAAAAAACACCCGGCTGCCCAGGGCATTGATTCTGACCCCCACCCGGGAACTGGCCGCCCAGGTGGAAAATGATTTCAAGGCGTATGGAAGGTTTCTGTCCCTGCGCACGGCCGTGGTTTTCGGCGGGGTCAACATCAATCCACAGATCCGGCAGTTTCAGAAAGGTGTGGACATTCTGGTGGCCACACCGGGACGGCTTCTGGACCATGTGGGCAGAAAGACCCTGGATCTTTCACAGGTCACCTGTCTGGTTCTGGATGAGGCCGACCGCATGCTGGACATGGGGTTTATCCACGATATCCGCAAGGTGATCAAGTGTCTTCCGGCCAAACGGCAGAGCATGCTGTTTTCAGCCACCTACACCCAGGATATCCGGAATCTGGCCGACGGACTGCTCAAAAACCCGGCTCAGATTGAAGTATCTCCAGGCAACTCCGCTCCCCAGGCCATTGACCAGGAAATCTACCAGGTGTCCCAGGACGGTAAGCGCGACCTGTTGTCCGGACTGATCCGGGACGGCAGCTGGCACCAGACCCTGGTATTCACCCGCACCAAACACCGGGCCAACCGGCTGACCAAACAACTGCTCAGCGACGGGATCACCGCGGCTGCCATTCACGGCAACAAAAGCCAGGCCGCCCGGACCCGTGCTCTGGCGGATTTCAAAAACGGAACGGTCCAGACTCTTGTGGCCACGGACATTGCGGCCCGGGGCCTGGATATCAAGCATCTGCCCCATGTGGTCAACTTTGATCTGCCCCATGTGGCCGAAGACTATATTCACCGCATCGGCCGCACCGGCCGGGCCGGTGAAAGAGGCGAAGCCCTGTCCCTGGTCAGCGGTGACGAAAAGGAACTTTTGGCCAATATCCAGCGCCTTCTGAAAAAACAGCTGCCGGTCAGACCGGTGCCGGTCATTGAAACCCGGAAGATATCCCTGCCGGCTGCCGCGGCAAAACCGGCCCTGGAAACTGTAAAACGCTCAGAAGCGCCCCAAAAAAACCGGGTCAAATCCGCCCCGGTCAAACCCGATAAAAATCGTCGGCCCCAGCATACCAGCTGGCTGCCGACCGGCCTTAAGCCCAAAAGACAGGCTGCCGCCTGGTCAGCCGTGTAATCGGGTGTCCGCAGCATGTGACATCCGATTTTCCTTGACCCGTCCGATCCTTGAGAATTAGGCTGGCGTGCGGCATGGCCTTTTTTCACCCCTTAAAACAGTCCGGCAGCGTAGCCCCCGGTCCGGGGCTACGCCGGTCTGAAGCGGAAAAAACGATTAAATGAATAAAAATTATTATTTAAATCTCAATCAGTAACCAATTTGTAAGTCTCCCCCCACGACAGTCAGTCAGAAAGACATAATCTTTTCTTCATGATAAGACATGGAAAAATGCATACACTGTCACAAGGTGCGAAACGGCCCCAACAACTGGCGACATTTTCTTGCAACTTATCATGAGGTGGCGCTACAGCATGCTGTCTGCCCCCACTGTTCCATACCCCTTTTTCCCAAATTCTACCGGGTCCAAGAATTCTCCTCACAGGGCAATGTGAACGGAACATCGACCAAAAATTTTTTCGATCAGTTTTCCACAACAGCTCATCTGAAAACGTTGTCCAGCAAAATTTGGTGCTTGTAAAACTCACAGAATCTGGTTACATATCAGACAAGATTAACCATACCCGGGATCGAAAAGACAAACTACCATGATCGGTGCCATTGCAGGCGACATCATCGGCTCCATTTATGAACATCATCCGATAAAAACCAGGGAATTCCCCTTGTTTGATGCCCAGTGCCGGTTTACCGACGATACCGTGCTCACGGTGGCGGTGGCGGATGCCATTCTCTCAGGCCGCTCCTATGCGGCATCGGTCCGACAGATCGGGCAGCGCCATCCGGATGCCGGGTATGGCGGCAGTTTTATCAAATGGCTGCATGCGCCGGACCCCCGGCCCTACAACAGTTGGGGAAACGGCGCCGCCATGCGGGTCAGCCCGGTGGGGTTCGCGTTTTCCACAGAAAATGAGGTGCTGGCACAAGCAAGACAGACCGCCGTCATCACCCACAATCATCCGGAAGGCATCAAAGGGGCCCAGGCAACGGCCCTGGCCGTATTTCTGGCCAGGACCGGTCATGACAAGGAAACCATCCGCCACCGGATCATGCAGGCGTTTGGTTATGATCTGAACCGCACCACCGATGAGATCCGGCCGGGCTATTGCTTTGATATCTCCTGCCAGGGCACTGTGCCCGAGGCCATCATTGCCTTTCTGGATGCAGATTCCTGGGAGGACACCATCCGAAACGCCGTCTCTTTAGGCGGCGACAGCGATACCCTGGCCTGCATTGCCGGCGGTATCGCCCATGCGTTTTACGCAAAAATCTCCCCGGATGTACACAACCGGGTCCAACAGACCCTGACACCGGACCTGTGGGAGATCACTGAAACTTTCTTCAGCAGATACTGCTGAGGCCCCCCTTTTTTAAGCTGGAACATTGCCGGCGGGTTTTTGACTTTTTTTTTCACCCGGGAATGTGATAAGACTCTCCAAGAAAAAATGAACCATCATACATATCCTGGAGGCGCATATGACACATATATCCGACAGTGTCCTGATTTTGGGGGGAGGGGTTGCCGGCATGGCGGCCGCCAAAACCCTGGGGGACAGCGATGTTTCGGTCCATCTGGTTGAGGCGGCCGATCATTTAGGGGGGCATGCCGCCGCCTGGGCCTGTATGGCCACCGAAGAATGCCGGCACTGCGGTGCCTGTCTGGCCGATGACATGGTCCGGGATACCGGCGGCCACGAAAATATTTTTGTCCATCTGAGCACCACCCTGGACCGCCTGAAGAAAACCGATGCCGGATTCACTGCGCAACTGACGTCCGGAGACACGGTTCAGGCGGCCCGGATCATTCTTGCCACCGGATTCATCCCGTTTGATCCATCGATCCTGTCCGGCCTTCAATTCGAACGGCACGACAAAGTCATCACCACGGCCCGGCTGAACCAGCTGCTCAAACAAGAAACCCTGACCGATTTTCTAAGCGCAGGCACCCGGCCCGAGATCGCCTTCATCCAGTGCATCGGCTCCAGAAACCGGGAACTGGCAAGGGATTTCTGTTCCCAGGTCTGCTGTAAAATTTCTCTGCGCCATACGGACAAACTGCTTCATGTGCTGCCGGACGCAGCCATCACCCTGTTTCATATGGATCTGCAGACCATCGGCAAAGAAACCCGTTGCCTGGCAGCGGATCTGTCCACCCGGATCACCCTGGCCCAGGGCGTGCCAGCGGAAATCCTGACAGACCCGGACACGGATCGGTTACGAGTCATTGTCGAAGACCCGGATTCCGGTGCCAGAGTTGCCCGATCCTTTGATCTGATCGTTTTGTCCGTGGGGATGTCGCCGTCTGAAGAATTACACCGGGTGGCCGGCCAGCTGGATGTCCGTCCGAATCACTGGGGATTTTTCAATACGCCGGATGCCTCTTTGTCCGACGGCATTCATGTGGCAGGCTGTGCCGCCGGCCCCAAAGATATCTTAAGCTCCCGTCAGGACGGCTGGATTGCCGCGGCAGCTGTTTTAAGAGAACTGGGGCATGCGCCTGCAAAAAAAGCGGATGTCCTGGTGTGGGGGGACGGACCTGAGGCTGACACGGTTGCTCAGACACTGGCGAAAAACGGACATGCCACGGTAAGTTTTGGACAGGGAACGGCAGCAGAAGGGCTCACGTTCATCCATCCGGGCAGCATCCTGAGTGTGGACGGAACCGTCGGGCGATTCACCGTGCGATACGACCAGAACGGCAGACACCAGACCATTTCGTGCCGGGCCATTATCGCCGCCCCTGAACCGGAATACCAGAGAGCTGCGGGACAAGACCCCCTTGACCAAGTCATGGATCTGGCCACGTTCTCCACCACGCCGACCGCGCAACTGCCGGAACATGTCGCCATTTTGCTGGATTATACCGCCCCTGAAACCAAAGCCGGATCACGCCTGGCCCTGGAAACGGCTTTGACCGCCCGGAACGCCGGCCGCCGGGTCACCATGATCATGAACAAGATGCTGGTGCACGGCCCGTCAGGCCAGCAGATATACGATCAGGCCAGGAAGGCCGGGGTACGGTTTCTCAGATACAACTCCCCGCAGGACATCCAGATCCAGAAAACAGACACCGGATTTTCCCTGACCTTGAACGAAACCACCCTGCCGGGGACTTCCGTCACGTTGCAGTGCGATCAACTGGTCATTCCTGTTTCTCCCGTGCCCGGCCCAAAGATCGAAAATGCAGCCCGGGCCCTGAAGCAGTTGCGGGACAGGGAAGGATTTCTTCAATCCCCCAATGTTCGACACCGCCTGACCCAAAGCCCCAGAAAAGGCATCTATTTTGCCGGTGCCGGCCATGACGACGTGGATGATGCGGATTTGTCAGCCGAGTTGAACCGCATCATGGCGGATCTGGATTTTCCCGGTCCCGCGCAAAAGACCTGCGTGGAAATCAACCAGAAAAAATGTGCCCAATGCCTGACCTGTCTGCGCATCTGTCCCCACCAGGCCATTGGCTTCAATGCAAAACACCGGCCTGAAATCGTTCCGGATGCCTGTTTTGAATGCCACCTGTGCGTGGCCAACTGTCCGGCACTGGCCATCGAGTCCAGCCTGTACTCTCCGGATCAGATGGCAAAAAAGGGCGACAAAGGCGGGGTCGTCATTCTGGCCTGTCAACGCTCGGCCGCGCTGGCGGCCGGACCGTTGACCCTGCCTGATCCGGTCCGGTTGATATCGGTTCCCTGCGCCAATAGCACCAGTGTGAACCTGATCTTCAAGCTGCTGCTCGAGGGCGCCGCCAAAGTGATTGTGGCCGGGTGCCATGACGGCAACTGTCGTTCCATGAACGGCACTAGCAGCGCGCAGAAAGAGATTTCCCGCCTGCTGTCCATGCCGGGGGTGCCCCCGGACAAAGTGGCCTGGCATCCAGTGGCTGCCAATGAAACACAAAAATTCGCCCGCATAATTTCCGGCACCCGGATTTCATAAGAAGGATATGTAATTATGGATACAGCCATCCTTAAAAAAGAGACGGAACTGAGTCGGCTTCTCAACCGCCTGACCCAGGGAGACAATATTGATGAGTGCCTCACCTGTGGGATCTGCAACTCCCGGTGCACCTGGTTTGACCAGCCCGGCGGGCCCGTGCCCCGGCAGATCGTACGCATGGCAGTGCTGGGGCTGGAACAGGAGCTGGTGGACTCCCGGATGCTCTGGGACTGCCTGATCTGCAACCGCTGCACCCAGGACTGCCCTATGGGCATTGATATGGATCAGGTGGTGACAAGGGCCCGGGGCACGGCTGCCGCCAAAGACCAGATCCCTGAAGATATCGGCAAAGGCATCCAAAACCGCCTGGAACTCGGGGATGTCAACGGCTTGACCCGAGAGGAGTTCGTGGAAACCGTGGAATGGGTTGCCGAGGAGTTTGCCGATGACATGGAAGACCCGGACGCCCTGATTCTCCATGATCAGCCGGACTGCAGATTCCTGTATCTGCCCAACCCCAGGGAACTGGGCATAAACCTGATGCATCTGACTGCCATGGCCAAACTGTTCTATGCCATGGGAGAGACCTGGACCCTGTCATCAAATCACACCGATGTCACCAACTGGGGTTATTTTGTGGGAAAAACCGACGTGGAAGAACAGATCGCCCGCCGGGTGGTGGAAACGGCTGAAGCCCTGAACATCGAGACACTGGTGTTGAGCGAATGCGGTCATGCCTACCATGTACTCAACTGCAGAGTCGAACAGCTGCTGGGAAGAAAACCCGGATTCAACATCCTCAGCATGCCGGAACTGTGCCTGGCATATGCAAAAAAAGGGGTTCTCAAGTTTGATCCGGATGTCCACCCGCATGAAATCGCATACCACGATCCCTGCAATATCGCCCGGAAATCCGGTGGATATGCTGCTCCGAGAGAACTGCTGGCCCTTTGCTGCAAAGGGGTCCGGGAGCTGATCCCCAACCGGGAAAACGGGGTCTGCTGCGGCGGCGGCGGCGGCATCCTCCAGGATTCCAACACCACGAAAAAACGCATGATCACCGGCAAACCCAAGGCCGATCAGATGCGGGCCACCGGCCTTAAACATCTGGCCACGGCCTGTCTGTCCTGCCACCGGCAGCTGGGGGAACTGTCCACCCACTACGAGCTGGGCATGAAAGTGGACACGGTGGCGGCCCTGGCATCGGAATGCCTGGTGCTGTAGCAAAAGCTCTATGACGGTTTCATGGGATGATCATATTGACGTGGTGATTATCGGCAGCGGTGCCGCGGGCCTGTCCGCTGCCGTCGAGGCCCGGGTAGCAGGCGCATCGGTCAAGGTATTCGAAAAAATGCCGCTGATGGGCGGCAACACCCGCATCAGCGACGGCGGGCTGTCAGCACCAGCCAATTTTATGCAGAAACAGCTGGGGGTATCGGATTCATCGGAACTGTTTTATGACGATATTCTGCGGGCCGGACAAGGACTCAATCACCCGGATCTGGTGAGACGCTTCGCCCGGCAGGCGTCTGATGCCATTGACTGGATCCGGTCCCTGGGGGTACGGTATACCGGCCGCCTGGACCAGTTCGGGGGCCATTCCGTGCCCCGTACCGTCACCATTGAACACAACGCCGGCCATGCGATTGTCAAGGCGCTGAAAAAAAGGCTGGATCAGCTGGATGTCCCCATCCACCTCCACCACACCCTGGATCGCCTGATCATCGACAGCAACGGGCGGGTCAGTGGCGTGCGTCTGACCACCCGGACACCGGCATCCCCAAATCACCCGGAAACGGATTCGGGTATTCGACCTGACAATATCCGGCATATCCGGGCGAACCGTGCCGTGGTACTGGCCACGGGCGGATTCGGCAGTGATGTCGCATTCCGCACCTGCCAGGCCCCCCGCCTGGATGATACCATCGACACCACCAACCACAAAGGAGCCACTGCCGAGGGGTTGATCGCCGCTCTTGAAATCCATGCCATGCCGATTCACCTGTCCTGGATTCAACTGGGTCCCTGGGGATGTGCGGATGAGACCGGATACGGCAAAGGAGCCAGGTTCGCTTCCTACAGTGTCTTTCCTGCCGGTATCCTGGTGGACCCGGCCACCGGAGCCCGGATCGTCAATGAATGGGCGGACCGCCGGCACAGAAGTGAGGCCATTCTTTCTGCCGGCCATGCCTGCATCGGCATCGTGGATCACAAAGGCGCCCAAAAAGAGGTGAACAGTCTCACATCCTGTCTAAAGACCGGCAAAATCCGGGAGTTTGCCACCCTTTCCGATCTGGGCGCTGCATTCAATATGCCGGCCGGGGGCCTGGAAAAAACTGTCGCGGATTATAATCAATGGGCGGTGCAGTCGGATCCTGACCGGTTCGGCAAACAACCGAAAAAAGATGTCTTTCTCCTGGAAACTCCGCCGTTTTACGCCATCCGTCTATGGCCCAAGGTCCATTACACACCGGGCGGCCTGCAGATCGACACCCATGCCCGGGTGATGGACCTCTCCCATCGTCCCATTCCCGGTCTGTTTGCCGCCGGCGAGGTCACCGGCGGCATTCACGGTGCAGGCCGGCTGGGGGGCTGCGCCCTGAGCGAATGCATCGTGTTCGGCCGCATCGCCGGCCGGAATGCCGCTGTTGATGCTGACATTGAATCCAAGGAAAACCCATGGCCCGAATATCACTGACCCTGCCTGACACCTTCACTTATTATACCGAACTGACCATCAGAATTCAGGACATCAATTACGGCAATCATGTGGGAAACGACGCCTTTATCTCCCTTCTGCATGAAGCCAGGATCCGGTACTTCTCCCATCTGGGGTACTCGGAAAACGATATCGAAGGCTGCGCCATCGTCATCTCGGATCTGGCTGCGGTTTACAAAGCCCAGGCACGGCACGGGGACCGGCTCAAAATCGAAATAACCGCCGGAGATTTCAACAAATACGGCTGCGATATTTTTTACCGGGCAACCCGTGTGCCCGAACAAACCCTGGTTCTGGAGGCCAAAACCGGCATCGTGTTTTTCAACTACCTTGAAAACAAAGTCATTCGGATGCCGGAGAGGTTTGCTTTGACCGTCTCGCGAGTGATCCTCAAATGACCATGGCATCCTCCCCGAAGATGGTTTCCAGCCGGGACAGCAGTTCATCCGCGTTTGTTCTGGAAAACACCACCGGCGGCTTGATTTTGAGCACATTGTGGTCCCGGCCGTCTGTGCTCATGAGAATGCCCAGGTCCCGCATGCGGTTGGCCAGGTATCCGGCCCGGTCTCCCAGGGGCTGAAGGGCTTCATCCACCAGTTCAAACCCCAGAAACAGTCCCTGCCCCCGGACATCCCCGATAATCGGAAACCGTTTCTGCAAATCCCGCAGCCCGTCTTTCAAATATTCTCCGGTGGACCGTGCGTTTTCCTGAAGGTTTTCATCCGCAATCACCTGCAGCACCTCCCGGCCGATGGTGCAGGACACCGGATTGCCGCCAAAGGTATTGAAATACTCCATGCCGTTGGCAAACGCCTCGGCCACCTTTTGGGTGCACACCACGGCTGCCAGCGGATGCCCGTTGCCGATGGGCTTGCCGATGGTGACTATATCGGGCACCACATCATGCAGTTCAAATGCCCAGAATGCATGCCCCACCCGGCCGCATCCCACCTGCACTTCATCCGCAAGGCACACCCCGCCGGCCTTTCGCACCGATTCATATGCAGTTTTCAAATACCTGTCCGGCAGCTCGATCTGACCCCCGCAGCTGATGATGCTCTCGCAGATGAATCCGGCCACTCCGCGCCCGGCACCGTGAATCCGGTCGATCTGTTCCCGGACATGGGCGGCATATTTGGGCCCGGTATCCGCTCCCCGGTACAGGCCCCGGAAGGCATCCGGCAGCGGCACGATATGGGTGTGGGGCGGAGCACCCTTCCCCCCTTTGCCGTCAAACTTGTAGGAACTGATATCGATACACGCCCCGGTGTTGCCGTGATAGCCCACCTCCACGGCAATCATGTCCCGCTGCCCGGTAACCGCCCTTGCCATTCGCAATGCCAGTTCATTGGCCTCGCTGCCGGAATTGACAAAATGGACCACGGACAAGGTGTCAGGAAACGTGGCCAGAAGGGATTCGGCAAACTGGTTGATGGCATCATGCAGATACCGGGTGTTGGTGTTGAGCACCGCCATCTGGGCCTGCCCGGCTTTCACCACCCGGGGGTGTTCATGACCCACATGGGCCACGTTGTTCACGGTATCCAGAAAATGCCGGCCGGTTTCATCGATCAGAAACGCCCCGCTGCCCCGGACGATCTTGAGCGGGGTCTCATAGGACAGGCTCAGGCTTTTTCCCAGGTGCTGTCTCCGGAACGCCAACACCTTGCCCGTATCCGAAGCCGGTTCCCGGTTCAGGGCAGGGGTTTTAAAAAACAGGTTGGGGTCCGGACAGATGCGCCGCCACACGGCCTTTTGTTCGGGAAAGACGACCCGGGGGAAATCACAGCCATGCCCCAGCAAATCCAGCATCACCTGGAAATGCAGGTGATGAATTCGGTTTTCAGGCGGTGTGCGGTCAGCCACCAATCCGACCGGTTCTCCTTTTTCCAAGACCCGCCCGGTCTCGAGCCGGGTCATACATTCCGGATCCAGTCCTCCGTAGAGGGTATAAAACCCGGTCCCGCCGGGGGTGGCATGGGCCAGAATCAGGGCGACACTGCCTGAAGACCCGTGATCGTCATCTGCAAGGCTGTCTTTATCCTCCATCCGGATCTGTACCACCCGGCCCTCGAACAATGCGTTTACCGGAGTTCCCGGTCCTGTCCACACATCCGTTCCCAGATGCACACTGCGGCATACCGGTCCGCTGTTACCCTCCGCCTGAACCGGCCAGTCTCCTCCCACACCGGCTTCATGGGATTCCAGAAACACACGGTCCCGGTATTCCAGATATCCGCCCGCCGGCAGCGCCCCTTTTGCCTGACGGCAAAGCCGGTTCAATTCAAAGGCCAACCGGTCCGGATCGGTATAATCCACGGCATGCCCCAGCCAGGTGCTTCCCACACTCAAATCCACGGAAACCGGCACCGGAAGGATTTGGGGAGAAGGATCCGTGGTGCCGATCAGGTCTGAAAACCGGAGGTCCTGTTTTTGGGCCCACGCAAGAAACTCCGGTTCCGCGGGATGGGGCGTCATGCCGCACGCCTGTCTGAAACTGTAATGGGCCAGGTGTTCATCCACGGCCCGCCACTGGGCCAACAGATCCCAGGCCGGTTTTTCACTGATCAGCAGATAGGTGTTTTCCGGCTCTTTGACCCGGTTAAGGGCCGATTTCGTGACACTGATCACCAGGCGCATGGCCACCAGGGTATGCAGCAGAGCCAACTCCGACGGTTCCAGGGGAAATGCCGCGTGATATCCCTGGACCACGCTCTGGGCTGCCGCCAGCGGATCCGGTTTTCCCATGACCGCATAGGCCACGGTCACTGCCAGATCGTTGAGGGTCTGGGTATACACCGCATCCCCGTAATCGATAATGGCCGTAACTTCAGGATGAATCCGATCCTGGGTCACCACCACGTTGTTGTCGTTGGCATCGTTGTGCACCACACTTTTGCGCAGGCCCTGATAAGCGGGTTGAATCTGTGTGAACCGGTGATAGAAAAAATCGATGATCTTTCGCTGTTCGGAGGTTAACAAATCCTTGTGATCGCGGGTCCAGTCTGCCTGTGCCAGATCCCACACCTGATCCCTGTGGGCCAGGTCATGATCGACGCCCTGCAATGCCTTTGTCACCTGTCCTGCCTGACGGCCCAGGCTCTTCAGCACCCCGTCGGTGACAGGGTTGACATCCGACCACAGCCGGCCGTCAATCCAGGTCAACAACCTTACCAGCCGGGGGTTTCCCGCATCATCAACAATCCGGGAGATGGATTTGCCGTCCACGGCAGGAATCGTTTCCGGGCAGACCACTGGCACCTTTGATGCGTTCACATGGTCCAGCAGGGCCTGCTGAAACTCGAAATAGCCGGAAGACACATCCGGCCGGCTGATCTTGAGCACATATTTCCGGGAGTCCTGCGTGATCCGGAAGTTGAAATCCAATTCACCGGGAAGCGGCACAATATCCCCGGACAGCTGATACAGGTGCCGGGCGATCTCTGCTGCTTTGGCGGCAGTGATGCATATAGATGAATATTTCTGGTCCATGTGTCCTTTCTTGTCTACTTTTCAAATATTTATTGCCGTCCGATGGCGGCGCAGTCTGTATGATATTAATTTATTAAAACCCGTTACACAACCTCATTCACGGAAACAGGTTTTGGCATAATTCCCGAATCATCCCGATGTATTTGGACAGTGCTAACCGATTAACGCCGTTTATTAACAAAATATTAACATACGGACAACAGGTCCGTCCGTCTCAGTGATAAATACAAGCCTTTCTAACATACTGAAATGGCGACTTTATCAATCCTCCTGATGAAGATTTTTCGTTTCAAAAAAATGGCATGATGGTTGCAATAAACCGGATTGCCACACAAACGTGTTTTTACATTACAACAACCGTAAATCAAAAGGAGAAACCCATGCGCAAGTCGATTTTTTTCATGTTGTCGATACTCTTGATCGCCTCAACAGCAGGCATCGGTATGGCAGGTGAACCGGACGGGAATGACAGAAAAGGCAAATATACCTACAAGAAGGTTTACAAAGCCTGTGCCCAGAGGGGGGAAGTCAATTCATCCGTCCCCCCCTTGAGTCCCGACAGCAAAACCATGGCCCAGTGGGACCGAATGTTCGAAAAAAAAGAGTTTGATGAGTTTCTGTGCAAACAGGAGTGGTCCCAACTGTCTGATGAAGATATTTCAGATATATATGCCTACCTGTACAAGCATGCCGCCGATTCTCCCACACCGGCGAAATGCAAATAAATTTGGAAACGAACTGGAGAGACATGATGAAAAAAGGATTGGCGGTTTTATTTGTACTTGTTTTTATGGCGGGATTTTCCGTGCCCGGTGTTCATGCGTCTGATGAAGTGAAGATGCTCAAAGAACAGCTGGAAACCATGAATCAAAACATTCAAAGACTTCAGGAGA
>JBFLKI010000088.1:0-12315 GCA_040883135.1 Desulfotignum sp.
TGGGCTTAAGTTTTGCCATGCTGGGGGTGACGATCTGGTATCCGAGCATCGTGATCGGGGTGGTTACATCATTCATGTCCCTGCTGGCCATCCGCATCGGCCGGCGTCTGGGGACGATACTGGGTAAGCGCATGGAGATCGTTGGGGGGCTGGTGCTCATCGCCATCGGGTGCCGGATTCTGCTGACGCAGCTTCTGGCTTAACCATGTTCGGCGGTTTTTTTGGGGACGGCCCGGCACTAGTCGCCGATGACAGCGGTGAAACCGGGTCCTTTTTTAGATCGGTCCTGGCCGGTGAAATGCTCGGTATCAAAATAGGTGACTATATCCATGATAAAAAGGCCCACTGTCTCTTGATGGGGGAAAGGTTGTGAAATGTAATGAAAATAATTTTGCAATACCTTGAGTATAGTTGAGGTTTGTGAGAATCAAGAATAGTTGCAATAATCGCAACAGTTAGCCTATCCTAATGGTGAGTATTGGAGAACCAAACCCTGGGTCCAAAAAATCATAGTAAAACCCCACAATCATAACATTATTAATCATCTTTTCAGATCGGAATTCCAGCAAATGAAGTTTGACTTAAGGTATCCAACTCTTGAGGATAATCAGATACAAGGAAAAGCCTGACTGGTGCGGAGTTACTATCCAGTCATTGTAAACGCTTTGGGACTTTTGCCGGTCCACTTTTTAAAGGCATGATTGAACGCACTCTGGTCTGAATATCCAAGCATGAATGCCACCTCGCATATTGGAACATCCGGACCGGAAAGCTGGTCAATAGCAATCTTTTTACGAACAGTTTGAACAAGTTTCCGGAAACTTGTGTTTTCGTTTTTAAGCTTTTCCTAAAGAGAGCGCTTGCTGAGTGCAATATCACAGGCAATAGTATCAATCAGCGGTGCGCAGCCTTTCAATACAGCCTCACTAATTAAACTGGCGACCCGGCAGGACCATTTTTTGTCCGAGGGAATGGCCCGCCCTGTTGATTTGGTGACCCATACCTGTCTTGCCGAATGTGATAAGTAAAAAATGCCAAATATGGTAACAGCATCGCTTCAATGAACATAACATATTGATATTATGACTTTTTAACTTCTGGCACACTTCTCGCTTAAGATTGCAAACAGATCATATGTATTATGCTAATACAGGGGAAAGACTGTTTGTGAAAACCTGAAAACAAGCGCCATAAATAGAAACATAGATATTAAAATCTTATACAGAGGGTTTGCATGGATTCGCAGAGACCACCGAAAAAGTCGATTGTACAAAATTTTGCTGCATTGTTATTCAAAACAATACCGTTCTGCTCAGTTGTTTTTCTGATACTGGTGATCACATTTTGTCTCACCTCTCAAATAAGGGTCAAAAAAGCCGAAATCAATCACCAGCAATCCCAGGGTGAACAGCAGAAGAAACCGTTGGCCAATGTGGTTACCATGAAAATGCAACCCTCCCTGATCACAGAAGCGATCAGCCTTCCAGGCGTTGCCAGACCCTGGATTTCCCTTGAAGCCGCAGCGGAAGTCCGGGGGAAAATCATCAAAACAATCGTCAAGGAAGGGCAGGAGGTGAAAACCGGAGATATTTTGGCTGTCATCGACAAAAGGGATTACCAGAATGCCTATGACAGTGCCCTGGCTGCGTATGAGACGGCCAAAGCCAATGAAAAACGGCTGACCGCACTGGCCAAAAAACAGTTTGCCACCCAATCCCAGTTTGATGATGCCGTAGCACAGGTCAAAACAACCAGAGCAAACCTTGACAATGCCAGGCTGAACCTGGACCGCTGCAGCATTCACTCTCCCATGAAAGGGATTGTTGACAGAATACATATCGAAAACGGATCGTTTCTGAATTCAGGCGATCCGGTTGCTGATATCCTCCAGATCGATAAACTCAAGGTGGAGGTCGGCATCCCCGAGTCGGATGTCGATGCGGTTCGAAATCTGGATTCGTTTGAAATCACGATCGATGCCTTGGACGGCAGGACATACACGGGATATTCTCATTACCTGTATAAAACAACCAGTTCTTCTGCCCGGTTATACACTCTTGAAATCCGGGTTGAGAACCCGGATCTGAAAATTCTGCCGGATATGTTCGCCCGGGTAAACATTATTAAAAACCAGGATCCCAAAGGACTGGCCGTCCCGATGTATGCCATGGTCACCCTAAATAATCAAATCGGGGTCTTTGCTGAAGAAAATGGAACCGTCCAGTTCAGGCCTGTTTCAGCCGGATTTATCACCGGATGGAGAATCCAGATAATAAAAGGGCTGGCACCCAATGATCATGTGGTGGTGATCGGCCATAGGCTCATTAAAAACGGGGATTTGGTGAATGTGACAAAAGTGGTTAAAAACCTTGAGGAGCTATCCGGATGATGATTTCCAGCATTGCCATAAAAAACCGAATTTCAGTATTGATACTTGCAGTGATCATTGTTTTCATGGGCATTCGCTCATATAGCACGCTGCCCAGAGAAAACGAGCCGGACATCACCATCCCCTATGTGTTTGTTCAGACGGATTACCGTGGTGTCTCTGCCACGGATATTGAAACCGGTATTACGCTTAAAATCGAAAAAAAACTGAAGGGGCTGGACCGGGTAAAAAATATCAGCTCTGTCAGTTCACAAGGATTATCACAGATCAATATCGAATTTCTGCCCGGAACAGAGATCGATGAGGTCCTGACCAAAGTCAAGGATAAAGTCGATGAGGCAAAAAATGATCTGCCCTCGGATCTTGAAAATGATCCCGCCGTTTTTGAGGTCAATATTTCCGAAATGCCGATTGTGGTTTATTCACTTGCCGGGCCGTCAGAACCTGCCGTGCTCAAAAAAATGGCCGATGATTTAAAAGATGAAATCGAAGCGGTTCCCGGCGTGCTGGCGGCTGAGGTCACCGGCGGCCGGGAAAGGGAAATCCGGATTGAAGTGGATACGGATAAACTCGCGTATTACCGGATACCGATCACATCTTTACAGCAATCCATTGTCAGTGAAAACCAGAACACTTCCGGCGGCGCCATCAAATTGGGAAACGGGCGTTATCAATTAAAAGTACCCGGGGAATTTGAAACCCCGGAAGAGATCCTGACCCTTGTGGTGGCGACACATAACGGAAACCCAGTGTACCTGAAAGACGTTGCCGCAGTCTATGATGGCATCAAAGAAGCAACGTCGATCTCCCGGCTGAACGGGGTCGATTCCATCACCATTTCCGTCAAAAAACGGATCGGCGAAAATATCATAGCCATTGCTGATAAAGTGGATGACATTGTGAACAGCGCCCGGAACCGTTTTCCGAACAACACCACGGTCACCAAACTGATGGATAAGGCCAAAGACATCCGGATGATGGTGGCCGATCTGGAGAATAACATGATATCCGGATTGCTGCTGGTCGTGGTGAGCCTGTTTCTCTTTTTAGGATTCCGCAATGCCCTTCTGGTCGGATTTGCCATTCCATTTTCCATGTTCATCTCTTTTACAATCCTTCAGGCCATGGGATATACATTAAATGTGGTGGTTCTTTTTTCCCTGACGCTGGCGTTAGGCATGCTGGTGGACAATGCCATTGTGATCATCGAAAATATCTACCGGTATATTCAACAGGGTGTGCCGAAAGTGGAAGCCGCCATGAAAGCCACATCAGAGGTGGCATGGCCGGTTATCGGATCGACTGTCACCACACTGGCTGCTTTTTTCCCGATGATTGCCTGGCCCGGTATCATGGGTGAATTCATGAAATATCTGCCCATCACCCTGATCATTACGCTCACCTCCTCTCTATTTGTTGCCTTGGTGATCAACCCGGCCCTGTCGGTTTTTTTGATGAAATCCGAAAACAAAAAAAATCGGAAACGATTCAATGCAGATGACATCGGAAACAATAGAGAGACACCGATTGAAATCAAAGGACCGGTATTAACATCTTATGCAGCCATATTACGTATGGCATTGAACTATAAAATCACTGTTCTTGCGGGTGCCGTGGGCATTCTTGCCATATTCATCCTGACATGGTTTCTGCAGATAGGCGTGGAAAAACCCGTTGAACTATTTCCACCGCTGGATCCGGGCTCCGCCTATGTGAATATAGACCCCCCCGAAGGGGCGGATCTGGATTATATTGACCGGACAATCAAACAAATTGAAGCCGCTATCACCGGGAAACCCTGGCAGGACTATGAAACCGCCATGGGGCCTGTTGAAAAAGAAACTGCCCGGGGAAAGCGTTTCATGGCTCCCAGTGATATCAATAATATTGAACATATCTACACCCAGGCGGTTCAGAATGCCGGGGGATCTGTTTTTGATAATAACCTGCCCAACCATATAGGTATTCAATTTCTCAGATTCGAAGACCGCAAATCACCCACAAAAGAAGATCTCGAAGAAATCAGGAAACGAGTGTCCCATATTGCCGGAGCCCGCCTCACTGTCGATCAGCAGCAGGAAGGACCGCCGACCGGTCCTCCGATCAATATTGAGATTTCAGGCAGCAGTTTCGAAATCTTAAGCGGACTTGCGGCACAGATCCAAAGGATTATTGAGACGATTCCTTATGTCAAAGATGTCAGAAATGACTACCAGGGGGGTCTCCCCAGCGTCCAGGTGAATATTGACCGGCAGAAGACGGCGTTATTCGGCCTCACCACGTCAGCGATTGGAGCGGCTTTAAAAACAGCATACAACGGCCTGGATGTGTCAACCTTTTATGAAGGGGATGATGATTATGATATTACGGTAACGCTTCCAAACTCCGATCGGCAGGCGGCAGATGTTCTGCATAAACTGATGATACCCACCCCAGCCGCACAGATCGTTCCTTTAACCACGCTGGCAAAGATAGAATATCAAGGCACACTGGGGGATATTATCCGTAAAAACCACCATCGGACCGTGACGGTTAAAGCCAATGTGGATGACACCAAAACAACTGGCACAGTGGCGCGGATGAAGGCGGAAAAATTGCTTGAAAATATTGATATGCCAGCGGGCTATCAAATACAATTCACCGGAGAAAACCAGGACCAGAAAGAATCGGAAGAATTTTTAACAAATGCCTTCACCATCGCCTTATTTCTGATATTTTTAATTCTGGTGACATTGTTTAATTCGGTGGCCCAGCCCATCATTATTTTAACATCCGTCATCCTTTCTCTGGGAGGGGCATTTTGGGGACTTACCATGATCAACTCTCCATTTGGGATTATCATGACCGGTGTGGGCGTCATTTCGCTGGCCGGGGTGGTGGTCAACAATGCCATCGTATTGATTGATTATACGAACAAACTTCGTGCCGCCGGTATGGGTGTGCAAGAGGCTGTCATATCCGCGGGCGCCACCCGTTTAAGACCCGTCCTTCTGACAGCCGTGACAACCATTTTAGGCCTGCTGCCCATGGTGACCGGTATCAGTTATGATTTTCATATCATGGCATTTTCTACCGTATCCGAATCCAGCGAGTGGTGGCGGTCCATGGCGGCTGTGGTGATCTTCGGCCTGGCCGTTGCCACGGTGCTGACTCTTGTGGTTGTCCCCGCTTTGTATGTATTGATAGAAGAGATAAAATCGTTTCTGTCCACCCGGTGGTCACGGCTGCCCGATTTGATGCCTTGGGCGAGAAAGGCGGAGCACAGCATCTGATTCAGAAAAGAGTCACTGTCAGTCATTTTGCGATACCCAGCTTTTTCATCCGGTTTCGTAACGTGCTTGGATTGATATTCAGAATTTTGGCGGCCCCCTTTTCTCCGCTGATTTTGCCTCCGGTCTGGCGCAATACCTCAAGAATATGTTTTGAGATCACATCGTCCAGGGTATCGGTTCTGCCGGAGGGCTTAGAGCTACTTGAAAAACCGGTGGAGCCGATGCCCAGATTGTCAAATGTCAGCGGTCCTTCCGGTTTGAGTATCAATGCCCTTTCAATAATATTTTGAAGCTCCCTGACATTCCCCGGCCAGTCATACTGCATGAGCATTTCAGCAGCCCCAGGTCCCAGTGTGGGAATGGATTTCAGTTTCATTTCTTTGCACTTTACATGGATAAAGTGCTGGATGAGTGCTGGAATATCCAGCCGCCGTTCCCTTAAAGGCGGGATGACAACTGGAAACACATTGAGCCGGAACCAGAGATCTTCCCTGAACTGTTTGTCTGTTACCATCTGTTCCAGATTTCGGTTTGTTGCAGATATGATCCGGATATCAAGCGGGATCGTTTTGCTTCCCCCGATTCTTTCAATTTCCCTGTTCTGCAGGACACGCAGGAGTCTGACCTGTGCCTGGAGGGGCAGTTCACCGATTTCATCCAGGAATATGGTCCCTTTGTCTGCCCGTTCAAATCGCCCCCGTTTTAATGTTAACGCCCCGGTAAAGGCCCCTTTTTCATGCCCGAACAGCTCACTGTCAATCATGGTCTCCGGAATGGCACCGCAGTTAACACTAACAAACGGCCCTTTACTGCGGGATGATGTGCAGTGTATCGTGTTTGCCACTACATCTTTGCCGACACCGGTCTCCCCGAGCAGGAGGACAGGACTGTCATGGGCAGCGACCTGCTGAATTTGGTGCATCACACGTTTTAATCCAAAATCTGCGCCTACGATCTCATCACCGATAAACCGTCTCAGTTCCTTGTGCAGAAAACGGTTCTCATCAGCAAGAAGTGCGTTCAGCTTAATGACTTCCCGGTGCTTTAAGGCATTGGACATGGCGATATTTAATGGCTCCTTCAGGGAAGCAATGGCATTGAGGTGCTCATCTGCCGGTTTCTTCGAAGGTTCGTACAACAGAACAAAATATCCTGACGTGTTCTTATGCGGGTTTAACGGCACCACAATGGCATTTGTCGGATCCTGGTTATGGAATGCCGACATATCCTTTGTGATTGGAAACGTATCATCCAGGAAATACACATCCTCACCGGCGGGGGGATTTTCCAGCACTTTCCTGGCATTTTGGGACAAAGGGGTGATCAAGTCCAGTTTTCTGCATTCAAGTCCATCCGCATATGCAATGGACCGCATTGCCTGATACTGGGGGTCATAAAACTGAAGATACGCTTTCTGGACCGGCATTTCCTTTTTTAAAAACCGGATTAACTGGAGAAGCGCCTTCTCAATATTTATATCTCCGCAGATGTGTAACGTCGCCTGTCGAAAAAAATCATTTGGTTTTATATCGCTCGCTGGTCTCATGTTGGGTTCCGATTCCGTGTTGTTTATTCGTTTTAGGATGAACTGCCAGGTATGGCAACTGTTTTTCGCCATATTTGGCAAATATCACGCGCTTAATTTATAACACACTGAATATAAACAAAAAATTTGTCTGGCATGAATTTGGCATTATTCAGGTATGTGTGTCGGAAGTGGATCTGCCGGTAACAAGGGCAGAATATCAGAAACAATGACAGGAAATTCACAATATGAAATGGCTTGAGATAATTGAACTTCGATCCACGATCATAGATGATATCACCTTAAAAGATCAGTTAACAGACATTCTGAAAAAGATTAACGCCACACCGGGAAAAAACAGAATCAAGCTGTTTTCCAGCGATACGGTTGATACAGACTTTAGTATTCATATCACGCATTCTTCCGGGCCGCCGATGGGAAAGAGCAGACTGGGACGTCATATTAATATGGTCTTGAAAAATTTTGGACTCACGACCCATAAAATCTGGGTAATCATTGAAAAGAAAGGATGAAAGATGCGTGATAAAAACAATAACTTCAGTAAAGAATCCTGGGCCATCGGTGGTGGAGTCCTGTCCGGTCTTGGTATCGAATTTTTCTTTCTTCAGCAGTCTGCATTATATTTCATTGGCTGCTTAATGGCCGGCTTAGGATTTGGTTTAATCGTATTGGCAGTACTTTCAAAAATAAAATAATCGGTTGAAATCATCCTAATGTTTACTTAAATCGAATGAAAATTGTAATCTTCCGGGGGGATGATTAAGGGAGGGAGGATGAAAAAGAGAAATTCCAAGGACAGACGATTTGAACTGGACTGGCTTCGCGTGATGGCTATTTTGATTGTTTTTCTGTATCACAGTACCCGGTTTTTCAATCTGGAGGACTGGCATGTGAAAAACGCCGATGTTTACGTCTCGGTGGAGATATGGAATGTTTTTGTCACCCGCTGGATGATGCCGCTCTTTTTCATGATATCCGGTGCCAGCCTGTTTTATGCAGTGGGCAAGTCCGGCGGCTGGAAGCGGTTTTATACGGATAAGCTTTTGAGATTGTTTGTTCCGGTCCTTTTTACTTCGGTTACCCATGGCGCATTGCAGGTATATCTGGAAAGGGTATCCCACGGTCGGTTTGCAGGGTCTTTTCTCGATTATCTACCCACTTGTTTTTCAGGTATTTATACGGGAATCGGCCTGGCCGTATCGGGGAATTTTGCCAATGTGGGAATGCACCTTTGGTACCTGCTCTTTTTGTTCGTATACAGCCTGATCTGCTATCGGTTGTTCGTCTGGTTGAAAGCAGGCGGACATAAAGTGCTGGCAGGTTTGACAAATCTTTTAGCCGTGCCCGGCACGATTCTAATCGGGTTTACCATACCCCTGGCGCTTATGAAAACGCTAATTCCGCCTGCTTTCCTTGAAGTTGGCAACGGCGGCTGGGGATTTTTATATTATCTGTGGTTCCTGATAGCCGGATTTTTGGTCGTATCAAACGAGCGCCTGATACAAAGTATTCATACACAACGCTGGTTTTTCTTTATTCTGGGTGTGGCTCTGTCGGTTTGTCATCTTTACCTGCTGTTCGGAGTCGCTTATCCTGCGCTGCAGGGCAAAGGTGGTGACTGGATCGCAGCACTGTTGTCCTATTTCAGTGCCTGGTGCTGGGTGCTCGCTATTCTCGGTTTTGCCATAGGACACCTGTCATTTGAGCACCCTTTCCTGCGGCAAGCCAACGAGGGAGTATTGCCGTTTTTTATCCTGCACCAGACCGTTCTGTTGTTTTTCGGCTACTTTATCATGTCGTGGGAGATATACACTGTTCTCAAATGGCTGCTTGTTTTTACGTTTTCATTCGTTGTCATCGTGGCGGTTTATGTGGTTCTGATTCAAAATTTTGACGTGCTCAGGTTTTTATTCGGAATGAAAACGTCGCATCCGTTCTACCAGGTCTTTCAAAAGAAGACGGCCCTGATTTTACTGCCGCTAATCTGGTTGGGGTTGTCCACTTATGCGGGCCTAAATCAAAAGATGGTATTGGGTCAGGAGCGGTTCCCGATGTCATTGGAATTTGATCGCGGTCATGATCTCGTATTCAATACAGATTCCATCACCGGTCAGTCAACAACCGGCGTTAAGGTGGTTGAGGATCAAGAGGCTTCCATTGGTAGCGCTTTCGAACTGGTGTCGGGTGGGTCTCAAAGCATCGCAGCCGAACCCAACGTTTATGTTGATATTCAATTTTTGGCACCGGCGGGCCGATATTTTGTCTGGATCAGGGGAAAGAGCGATGTCGACAGCGAGCTTACGGATTCGGTCTGGTTGCAGGTAGATAATCAAGTTGGGACTCGAAAAGGGAGTGTTCATCTGGGGAACTGGAATACCTTTCATCCGGTAGGTGTTTATGCTTGGGGGAGCGATGTCCATATTCCATATATCGTCTTGTTGAAACATAATGGTACCCATATAATTCGCATCCAACCGCGTCAAATACCCCACCGGATTGATCAGATTTGGCTGAGCCGGACCCAGTACAGGATACCGAATACATCGAGACCCATTCGATGACTTCTTGGAGTCAGTCATGCAGTGATCTACGAATTGTGCAAAGGGGAAAAAATGGGTGTGGAAGGGAAGAAATTAGGCAAAGATGCGTGGGCAATCAGAGGAGGGCTTTTACTGGGGATGGGTGTCGGACTATTTCTTCTCCATCAATCCGCTTTGTTTTTCGTGGGCAAATTGATTGCCGGTTTGGGATGGGACTGCTCATAGCGTCAATACTTTCCAAAATCGGATAGAGAATTCATGCGGGGTATTTCAGAGACAGGTATTGACAAATTGATAAGGAGTGAAACTATGGAACAGAACAGGGCTTTACAGATCATGGAACAAGGTTACGCTTGATCGGTGGCTGTACTCCAGGCCGTGTGCCAGGAATTCAAAATAGAGATAGATAATGATGTTATCCGTCGGATAGCCTTCGGCTTCGCCGGGGGTATCGGAAACACAGGTGCCGTTTGTGGTGCCGTCGTCGGTGCCGAGATGGGTAACGTTAATTGCCGTGAGCATACAGGGGCGGATCTCACCAATGAGGAAGGGATCAAGCGGTTCATGAACTCAGACACTCGCCAGACGGTTTGTTTTCCGGCGGTCAGCGTAGCTTACCGGATCGCTGTGGACCTGCTTAATGAAACCTCACAGGCAGAGGAATAGAGCGCTGTTTCGACAAAGCGGCAAAGCCGAGGGAGAGAGTGGACGCTTACGCTTATTCGGTTCCTTCTTCATCAAACCAGTTTAAACAAAATAATCATGAAAGAAAAAAATCGTGAAAATTATCAGTATCTTCGGTAGTCCGAGAAAGAAAGGAAATACAGCCAAAATGCTCTCAATGTTCGAGGATGTGGTTAATAAGCACCATGAAGTTGAACGAATAGACATCAATCGGAGAAATTTAGGCGGCTGCCTTGGGTGCTATAAATGCCAGGAGAAGCTCGATGAACCAGGATGTATCCAGAAGGACGATGCACTGGCAATATTTGACAAAATGATTGAGGCAGATGCCATCGTGTATGCATCACCACTTTACTGCTGGAGTTTTTCTTCACAGATTAAGCCTATTATCGATCGACACTTCTGCCTCGTCACCGGCTATGGTACCCCAGAACACAACTCTCTGCTCGGCGGCAAACGAGCAGCCCTGCTTATGACCTGTGCCGGTCCGATTGAAGGCAATTGCGATGCCATTCAGAGCATTTTCGGTGCTTATTGCGAATATGCAAAGATGACAACAATAGGTAATTTCATTCTTCCATTTTGCACGACTCCAGATGCGATTGGAACTGAAGGAGCTAAGCTGGCTGAGAACCTTGCCAAAGCGGTAACTCAGTAAAATATGTGTACGCCTCAAGATGAGCGGTTAAACCATCTTTTGCGGACTGCCTGAAGGTGTTTTATATGGACAGAAATGAGAAATATCGCATATTATGCGAATCAATACATTTATTGTTAGCTGTCTACAATCGACGGAAGAATTGTCATGACTGACTTAGAACGACAAGTCTTCCGTCGGAAAATTATCGGTGAACGCGTATTGCTGATGCTGCCACTCAATGTGGTGCTGGCTGCGCGAATACGGGGAGCCATCGATCAGGAAGGCGTGACCGCGGCACTGGACCGACTGAGGTCACGACATCCTCTCCTGGCTGTCCGCGCCGAGATCGTGGCAGATGGAACAGGGGCCTATCTTGGATCGAACGTACCGCCGCTACCGGTTCACGCTATGGCACGTGATAGCGATAACCAGTGGCTTCTTCGTGTAAAAGAAGAACTGCAAACCCCCTTTCCCATCGAGACGGGCCCTCTCGTGAGATGTTCGTTTGTGCACTCCGAGAGCGTGTGTGATGTCATATTGTGCGGGCACCATGCCATCTGTGACGGTATGTCTCTCGGCTACCTCCTTCGCGACTTGCTCGAATGCATTGCGGAACCAAAGAAAGAGATCGCCGCTTCTGTGATTCCTCCCCCTATCGACAGCAATACTGTACCCAATCCGCCCTCCACGCGTACATTTCAGCACCTCGTTATGGGATTGATTAACAGAAGATGGGGGGCAAAGGGCATCCAGTTCAGCGAGTCCGACATGCGCCGAATGCACGAGAAGTACTGGGAGAACAATACCGGGATACAGTTGCTAGCCTGGACTCTCGATGCTGATGAAACAGAGCAACTCGCCGAACGAAGCCGCGCCGAGAAGGTTACGGTGAACTCAACGATTTGGGCCGCGTTTCTTGCCGCTCAGCACGAGGTCCAAAAAGACCATCTACGATACCGTCAGAGATCTGCCTTGGCGGTGAGCACCAGAGACAAGCTCAACGTGCCCGTAGGTGACGCCGCTCTTTTGAAGGGCGTTGCCATGAAGTACCTCCGGGGGGCTGTCTAAAACGCCTATCCCTGAGCTCAACAGTAAACTCATGTATTATCCCATGGATAAAAATTTCCAGGGGCATTTATTTTGAGATACCATGAATATTGTTGAGGCTGGAGAAAACTTATGGTAGGGCATGAATGGCTGAAGTTTAAGTTTTTTTAGTATGGTCTGAAATCATTCAAATTTAA
>JBFLKI010000089.1:0-2884 GCA_040883135.1 Desulfotignum sp.
AAAGATCACCACCGAGACCGGGGCCGGGCAGTGGGGCAGCAGCCTGGCCATGTGCTGTTCGTTTTTCGGCATCGAGTGCAAGGTGTTCATGGTGAAAATCTCCTACAACCAGAAACCCTACCGCCGGCTGATGATGGAAACCTGGGGCGCCAACTGCACGGCCAGCCCGTCCACGGAGACCAAAGCCGGCCGATCCATTCTGGAAAAAGACCCGGATTCACCGGGCTCTCTGGGAATGGCCATTTCCGAGGCCGTGGAGGAAGCCGTGTCTGATGAAAACACCAAGTACGCGCTGGGATCGGTGCTCAACCATGTGATGATCCACCAGAGCATCATCGGGCTGGAAGCCATGAAACAGATGGAGATGGCCGGAGATTATCCGGACGTGATCATCGGCAGTGCGGGTGGGGGCAGCAATTTCGCCGGCCTGGCCTTCCCGTTTGCCAGGGACAAGATCAACGGCAAACAGATCGACATCATTGCCGTGGAACCCACCTCCTGTCCCACCATGACCCGGGGGCCCTTTGCCTATGATTTCGGGGACACGGTCCAGATGACCCCGCTTCTGCCCATGCACACCCTTGGTCATAATTTCGTACCCGCTCCCATTCATGCCGGGGGACTGAGGTACCACGGCATGGCCCCGCTGGTCAGCCAGCTCATCCTGGACGGGATCATCCGTCCCGAAGCCATTCACCAGCTGGAAACCTTCAAGGCCGGAATCACCTTTGCCCGGTCCGAAGGCTATATTTCCGCGCCGGAATGCAACCATGCCGTGGCCATGACCATCCGGGAAGCGTTGAAAGCCAAGGAAGAGGGCAAGGAAAAAGTGATCCTGTTCAACTGGTCCGGCCACGGCCTGGTGGACATGGCATCCTATGAATCCTATTTCAGGGGAAATCTGGCGGATCATGATCTGCCCCAGGCTCAGATCGATGCGGCCCTCAAGGACCTGGAAACCCTGCCCAAGCCGAAGCAGGCCAAATAGAAACGAGTAACGATTGAATGCATCAGGGGGCCGGTGAGGAATGACCGGCCCCCTGATGCGTTATGGGAAAGAGATGCGCCGTTACCTGACGTTGTCCATGGCTTTTTTAAAGCCGGGCAAAGAGCGGGTGATGATATCGTCTGGCACGGCATAGGACAGCCTGAAATGGCCGGGACCGCCGAATCCCGTCCCCGGCACCGCCAGGATGTTCTGTTCTTTGAGCAGGTTGACGAATTCCACGTCATTTTCAACGGGACTTTTGGGAAACAGATAAAACGCGCCTTTGGGCACGTCAAACTCATATCCCGCTTCCTTCAGGCCCTGGCAGAAAAGGTCCCGGCGCCGGCGGTAGATACCGATGTCCACGGTGACACCCTGAAGCCGGCCCACCACCTGCTGGAACAGGGCCGGGGCATTGACATACATCATGGTGTTGGCCACACCGGCCGCGCCTGCAATCAGCGCCGCATCCTCGGCCCTGGGATGCACGGCCAGATACCCGATGCGCTCACCGGCCAACGACAGCTCCTTGGAATAGGAGGTCAGCACGATGGTGTGGTCGTAGGCGTCAAATACCGAAGGCACGTCCACATCATAGGCGATTTTCCGGTAGGGTTCGTCCGAGATCAGATAGATGCGTTTGTCGAATTTTTTGCTGGCCGCTTCCAGAACCCGGCCCAGACCGTCCAGCTCTGCTGCCGAATAGACCGCACCGGTGGGATTGTTGGGGGAATTGATCAGCACGACCCGGGTCTTTTCCGTGATGGCGGTCTGGATGGCTTCCAGGTCCAGATGGAAATCCGGCTTGGTGGGGGCAGTGATCAGGGCGGCCCCGGCCACGAACGCATACTGGTTGTACCCTACAAAATAGGGGGCCGGCGTGAGCAGTTCTTCGCCCGGATTGATCAGTGCCCTCAGACAGTCGTTCAAAGCGCCGGCTGCACCGACCGTCATGATGATCAGGTCCGGGGTCAGCCCAACGCCGAATTCCTTGTTCAGATAATCCGCCACCGCCTGCCGGACCTGGGGATATCCCGGGTTGGGCATGTATCCATGGGTGACCTTTGCATCGTTGATCAGATCGAGCAGGGTGTCTTTCACTTCCGGCGGCGGGGGCACATCCGGGTTGCCCAGTGAAAAATCAAACACATTGTCCGCCCCGAATTTTTCCCGCATCCGGATGCCTTCCTCAAACATCTTCCGGATGAAGGAAGCGGCTTCCACCATTTTGACCATCTTGTCTGCAATCGGCATGATATTATCCTTTCAAAAAGTTGGGTTCTTTATATTTTCTTGTCTGTGGATGGGAACAGCATACATGATAAAAAAGGTTATGAAAACACCCCGGCAAAAAACGGGTTCCGGGTGCGGGTGAGCCGGTTGGTCATGGCAGAGACGCAGGCCGGCGGGGTATTGTCTTTCCAGCGGGGATAGCCGCCCTGCCACACATAGCGGATCAGTTCATGGCACACCGTCTTCGTGAACTGGTAAGAACCGAATCTGAAACCGTCCGGATCAGACACCCCCACCGGTATGATCCGGTTGTCTGAAAACGGGGTGATCAGAGTCTGCATCTCCTGCCGGGTCCGGTCTCCTTCCGGATTCTGCCTGAATCCGGAAGGTTCCGCTGGAAAAGGGAACCGCTCATACACCCGGCCGATGAACCCGGTGAACCGGATGCCGTGAATGGCCCCCATCAGGTCCCCGATATCCTGCGGGTTTTCGATGACAAATACTTCGCAGTCCAGAACACCCGTTAATGGCTGTTCGGCCAGAGTGGTGATCCAGGTACAGAAATTCTCACAGAAAAAGAACAGCCGGTCCAGCAGCAGCATGTCCGATTCAATGTTGAAAAATCCGAACGCCACCGGGCCGTGGGACCGGGATTCAAAAGAC
>JBFLKI010000090.1:0-2984 GCA_040883135.1 Desulfotignum sp.
ATCGTTTCCGATTATGATGATCTGGGACCCTTGTACACCCGCCTGGGCATCAATTTCTTTGTGGTGGATTACCGGGGATACGGCTGGTCCACCGGATCCCCCACCGTGTCCGCCATGATGGCGGACAGTCACCGGATACTGGATTTTGTGGCACAGTGGGGCCGGGACCACGAATTCACCGGATCCCTGACGGTCATGGGCCGGTCTCTGGGCAGTGCCCCGGCCATCGAGCTGGCAACCGCAAGATCGCCCGAGGTGGAAAACCTGATCGTGGAAAGCGGGTTTGCCAGTACCGGGAGCCTGCTCAGGGTTTTGGGAATCGATCCGGCCGCCCGGGGCATTCAAATGCCGGCGGAACTGGACAACCAGGAAAGAATCCGGCAGTGGACCGGGCCGGTGGTGATCATCCACGGGGAACAGGATCAGCTGATTCCCTTTTCCCACGGCCAGGCCCTGTTTTCCGCCTGCCCGTCATCGGGAAAAAAACTGATAAAAATAGCCGGGGCCGGTCACAACGATATTTTCCTGCGCGGCCTGGCACCGTATCTGTCCGCCGTGAAATCCCTGCTTGTGCCGGAAGCCTGAGTGTAACGCTGCCAAAATAATCATTCAAATTCAGGGATATGGTTGACATTTTGATCTGTAGATGGTTATACAGTACAGGATTATTCCGGCCGGACCGGACCGGTATCGAAACACAACACAAAAAACCATAGAGGATACGGCATGATTCAATCGATTCTGATGATGGGGGGACTGGGGGTGATCATCGGTACGGCCCTGGTGATCGCGTCCAAGGCGTTTTATGTTTATGAAGATCCCAAGGTTCTGGCGATCGATGATGTGCTGCCCGGTGCCAACTGCGGCGGCTGCGGCCTGCCCGGGTGTACTGCCAATGCCCAGGCCATTGTGTCCGGAAAAGCCAGTGTCAATTCCTGTGTGGCGGCCGGTGATGACGTGGCCCAGGCCATTGCCGCCATCATGGGGGTATCGGTGACAGACAAGGAACCGGAGTTTGCGGCCCCGGGGTGTTATTACGGCAATGCCAAGGCCGATCTCAACTATGAGTACCAGGGAATCAGGGACTGCCGGGCAGGTGCCATGCTTTTGGGCGGCATGAAGGTCTGTCATATCGGATGCCTGGGACTGGGCACCTGCGTGACCGCCTGTAATTTTAACGCGCTTTCCATGGGACCGGACGGACTGCCGGTGGTGGATCAGGACAAATGCACCGGTTGCGGGGCCTGTGAAAGGATCTGCCCCAAAAATATCATCCGCCTCACTTCGGTAACCCGGCGCATCATTCGTGAATACACGGTTCAGGACTGCACCACACCCTGCCAGCGGGCTTGTCCTTCCGGGCTTGATATCAGAAAATATGTGGGATTGATTCAGGAAGGCGATTATGCCGGTTCTCTGGCGGTGATCAAGGAAAGAATGCCGTTTCCCACAGTCATCTCCCGTATCTGTCCGGCACTGTGCGAGTTTGACTGCCGTCGACTGCTTCAGGATGAAACCGTTGCCATTAACGATCTGAAACGGTTTGTCTGTGATTATGAAAGAAAACAGGCCGACCGGATTCAGCCGTATAAAGCCCCGGCCACGGACAAAAAAGTGGCGGTGATCGGTGGCGGCGTAGAAGGTCTGGCAGCCGCGTATTTCACCGCCCGTCTGGGCCATGCCCCCACGGTTTTCGAGAAAACCCAAGTGCTGGGGGGCATCCTGCGGACCGCCATCGCCCGCGACCGCCTGACCATGGATCTGCTGGACTGGGATATCCAGGGGATTCAGGATCTGGGGGTCACCTTTAAAACCGGCGTGTCTGTGGGAACGGATATCACCATTCCCCAGCTGCTGGCAGGTGAAGGATTTGATGCCGTGTTTATTGCCACGGGCGGATGGGATTCCCGCATGGCCAGAAACGAAGGGGACAACCCCGTACCGCTGTTTCCCGGCGCCCATCTGCTCATCGACCTGGTCCGCAGCAGCCGGGACGATAAAATCCAGGTGGATTGCGGCAAACATGCCGTGATCGCCGGTGGCGGCAAATATCTGGCAAAAGCTGTCTCGGCCCTGATGGAAAAAGGGGTTGAAACCGTGACAGTGGTGTCCAGAAACCCCGAAGATGATCCGGATGTGGATCTGACAAGCCTGGATTCAGAAGCGGCTCAGGCGGTGACGGTGATGTACAGCACCGGTATTACAAAAGTGACGGGCCTGGAAGAGACCCTGACCGGGGTTGAAGCCGTGGATCTGGTTTCCGGTGACAAATGTGAGATTGCGGCGGATACGTTGATTATCGGGGCCGGGCGGTTTCCGGAACTGGTGTTTGTGCCGGTCAAAGAGACCGATGAAAATGGTGAAATGATTGCCGGAGGCGACCTGAAATGGGAAGGGCTTGAACTGCCCAAGAAACCGGATGTCTCGCGCCAGATCGGTCTGTTGTCCAGGCAGGATGTGATCTCCGAATACCCGTCGGCCGTGTCAGCCATCAATGGCGGCCGGAAAGCGGCGGCAGCGGTCCATCATTACATGTACGGCCTGGAATTTCAGGATCCTGACCTGTTGATCACAAAACAGAGCCGGATACAGAATGTGACAGAGATCAAACAGGTGGAACCCACGCCGAAAACCGTCTGGGATGATCTGGCTCAGCCCATGGCCGAGGCCACCGGGTTTACCGAAAAAAATGCCCGCAGGGAAGCGGACCGGTGCCTGCAGTGCGGGTTGATCTGTTATGAAAAACAGGCTGTCTGACAGGTGATCGCCCCGGCGGATGTTATATAGAAGCGCGGGGAATGAAAAGAAAACGGGGCCGGCATCTGAACCATGAGATGCCGGCCCCGTTGTTATTCAGGTCCGATAAATTTTTTTAAGTATCAGCTGAACGCTTTTTCCAGGTCCGGTACAATCTGTTTTTTCCGGCTCATGATGCCGGGCAGCCAGGCTTTGCCGTCTTTGGGAGCCACGCCGAACGCTTTTTC
>JBFLKI010000343.1:0-16836 GCA_040883135.1 Desulfotignum sp.
CCTGATTGATTTTTAAATGATATGATCATCAGTCCTGAACTTTTTGTCAGTGAAAGGTGTTTTCTATGTTTTTGCTTGTAAACGTATTGGAACAAACAGAAAATTTGCCGGCCATACTTGAAGAATTCGCAAAATTAAACATTAAAGGTTCAACAGTGATAAACAGTACTGGAATGGGACGTGTTCTTATGCAAATCGGAGCAGCGACGCCTGGAATAGAAGGAATTAAAAAAACATTGAGAAACATGGAACCTTCTAATAAAATGATTTTTACGGTAGTTCGTGACAAAGAAACGCTCGATAAAGCGATAGGTACCGTGAAATCTCTATGTGGTGACCTTACTGAACCGGGAAAAGGGATATTGTTTGCACTTCCTTTGAGCTTTGTCGATGGATTGTCTGATTAAAAGATAGTAAAATGATCGCCTTTATTCGGTATTTTTTTCCATGGCGGATATATAGAAAAGGTGTGGGATGTTTTGGATTCTGCCACTGAAAAATTAAGGTTAATTATCACTGCGTGATTTAAAAATGCCCGGAGAAATTTCGGATACCATTACAATCTTAAACTTGATATGGTCTGTTTGGACAGAAACAAGAATGCAAGTATTTTTACCAACTGCATGGCCTAAAATCGGCTGTAACTGCACAAATACCGAATTAGACCCAAAAAAAAGACTTCCAACCGAAACGCTGAAAGCCTTGATATTGTTGGTGCCGGAGGCGAGACTCGAACTCGCAAGGGCATGAAGCCCGGAGGATTTTGAGTCCTCTGCGTCTACCAATTCCACCACTCCGGCACAAGACTTTTCTTATTAAAGAAAAACGAATAATTTGTCAATGAATTTTGTGGAAACCTGTGTCAATTGATTTGCTTTCCGCGATCCCATTTTTCGTAATCCGCCGGATCATGTCCATGGAAATCGCTCCGGGACGCAGTATCCGTGGCAATTCACAGGTGATGTCCACGACCGTGGAACCGGTACCGCCTTGGAGTGGGCCGGCATCCAGCACCAGGTCCACGGCCTGGATCAGTTTGTGGGGAATGTTCTGGATACAGCTGCAACCGGGGGTACCGGACAGGTTGGCACTGGTGCCGGTGACGGGCCGTCCGGCGGCCTTGACCAGGGCCCGGGCCACGGGATGGGCCGGAACCCGGATACCGATTTTACCGGTACCGGCGGTAAGCAGATCACTGACATCCGGTCTGGCTTCGAAGACCAGAGTCAGGCTGCCGGGCCAGAAAGCCTGCATCAGCTTTTGTGCCGCATCCGGAATGTGTGAGACCAGGTTCTCCAGGTCGGTTTGCGAGTGAATCAGGACCAGAATCGGGTTGGTTTCCGGTCTTTTTTTGATGCGAAAGATTTTGTTTAAGGCTGCCGGATCGCCGGCATCGGCGGCCAGGCCATACAGGCACTGGGTGGGGAAAATCACCACGCCCTTGTTTTTGACAGCTTCTGCGGCCCTGTGAATGGCATCCGGTGCCGGGTGATCCGGATGGACCCGGATCACCCGTAACTGTTTCTGTGGCCGGATGTCAGGTGCCGGCGGGGACGCTTCAGGCAAAGGATGCCGCCTTTTTCCGCACCTTGGCAGCCATATCCTGTTTGAACGCCGTCAGTCTTTCCGCCACTGCCGGATCGGACAAGCCGATGATCTGGGCTGCGAAAATGCCGGCATTATGGGCCCCGGACTTGCCGATGGCCATGGTGGATACGGGAATGCCCGGCGGCATCTGCACGGTGGCCAGCAATGCATCCAGTCCTTGAAGTGCCGAGGAATCAATGGGCACCCCCAGCACGGGCAGCGTGGTATGGGCCGCGATCACGCCGGCCAGGTGGGCCGCATGTCCGGCTCCGCAGATCAGCACCTGGATGCCGTCTTCTCTGGCTTTGGAAGCCAGCCGGGCCGCCTGGTCCGGGGTCCGGTGGGCCGATGCCACGGTCACGTAATAGGGAATGTCAAACTGTTTCAAAATAGCCAACGCTTTTTCCATGACCGGAAAATCGGAATCCGATCCCATGATCACCCCGACTTTGGGCGGAACGGCCAGGCGCTTCACCGCCTTTGCCCCGATATCCTTCCGATAGAAATGACCGGAGAACGAGATCTTTGTACACGCCTCATAGGCCGTGTCAATGGCCTGCTGCACCGTGTCTCCCAGGCTGGTGACCCCCAGGACACGCCCCCCGGAGTTGACCACCTGATCCCCTTTTATGGCGGTGCCGGCATGAAACACCATGGTGTCTTTTACCTCACCGGCAGCAGCAAGCCCGTGGATGGCATGGCCTTTCTCGTAAGCCCCCGGATATCCGCCGGAAGCCACCACCACGCACACGGCGGCCCGGGGATCGATCTGGATGGCATGCTGGTGCAGGGTGCCGTTGCAGCAGGCTTCCATCAAAGGCACGATGTCGTTTTTCAGGCGCATGAGAATGGGCTGGGCTTCCGGATCTCCCAGGCGGGTATTGAACTCCAGAACCTTGATTTTGTCCTTGTCCACCATGAGTCCGGCATATAAAACCCCCTTGAACGGGGTGCCTTCCCTGGCCATTCCCTGGACCGCCGGGATCATCACCTCGTTCATGGCTTTGGTGCGCAGCATGTGATCCAGGACCGGAGCCGGAGAATAGGCCCCCATACCACCTGTGTTCAGCCCTTCGTCATTGTCCAGTGCCCGTTTGTGGTCCTGGGATTCCGGCAGGGGCAGCACGGTGTTGCCGTCGGTAAATGCGATGAACGAGGCTTCCTCTCCCTGCAGACACTCTTCCACCACCACGGTGCTACCGGCGTCCCCGAACTGTTTTTCCATGATCATGTCGTCAATGGCCTGGTCCGCTTCTTCCATGGTTCCGCAGATGATCACGCCTTTGCCTGCGGCCAGGCCGTCGGCCTTGACCACGCAGGGCGCGCCGATAAAGCGGGCATAGGCCTTGGCTTTGGAAGGATCAGTGAAGGCTTTCCCCCTGGCGCAGGGGATGTTGTACTTGTTCATGTGATTTTTGGAAAACACCTTGCTGCCTTCTAAGCGGGCTGCCGCTTTGCTGGGGCCGAACACGGCCAGGCCCCGTTCTTCGAACAGATCGGCAATCCCTTTGACCAGAGGGCCTTCAGGACCCACCACGGTCAGATCGATCTCATTGTCCTGGGCAAAATCCGCCAGGGACTGGATATCTTCAGCATCAATGGGAACCGGTTCAGCCAGATCCCGGGTGCCGGCATTGCCGGGGGCGCAGTAGATTTTTTCAACCATGGGGCTCTGGCTGATTTTCCATACCAGGGTGTGCTCGCGGCCGCCGCCGCCTACGACAAGTATTTTCATTGATCTCTCCTTTTGGTTTTATTTGTATGTTCTTCAATGGCCAGTTGAATCAGTGTGTCCAGCAGTCGGGAAAAGGAATATCCGGCTGCGGCCGCCGACTGGGGGTACAGGCTGGTGGCGGTCATGCCGGGAATGGTGTTGGTTTCCAGGACAAACAGGTCATTGCCGGCAAGGATCATGTCGGTGCGGGAATAGCCTTTGAGGAAAAGGGCCTGATGTGCCCTGACCGCCAGGTCCTGGACTTTTCTGGTGGTTTGTTCATCGATACGGGCCGGACAGATCTCTTCGGTCTCGCCGGCCACATATTTGGCATTGAAATCAAAATATTCGTGGCCCTGGCCGGGAATGATCTCAATCACCGGCAGGGCTTGAAGATTTTCATTGCCAAGAACCCCGCAGGTCAGCTCGATTCCTTTGACATACCTTTCCACAATCAGGGTGTCGTCATGGGCGAATCCGTCCTGAATGGCCTGGTCCATGTCTGATGCGTTTTTGACAATGGTCATGCCCACGCTGGATCCCGCACACGCGGGTTTCACCACCAGGGGCAGGCCTAGATCCCGGACCAGTCGGGAAATGGCTGCGTCATCTGTTGCGCTCAGGGAGCCGAAATCCGGGGTGGGAATATCTGCCCCTTGATACAGTCGTTTGGACAGCAGTTTGTTCATCGCCACGGCCGATCCCAGAACCCCGGCCCCCTGGTAGGGGATGTCCAGCAGATCCAGCAGTCCCTGAACCGTGCCGTCCTCTCCGTAAGGCCCGTGAAGAATGATCAGGGCCGCATCGATGTCCGATGCATCCATGACCAGCTGCTTGAGGTCGGTTTTAGGATCATAGCGCACGATGTCGTATTTATGTTTGTCTAAGGCATCAAATACCTGATTGCCGCTGTTCAGCGACACCGAACGTTCCGAAGAGATGCCGCCGGCCAGAAGGGCGAGTCTGATTTTTTTCATACGCGGTTCCTTATCCCTGGATTATGGATTGTCTTGCCTTGTCAAATTCTTCTTTCGTGATCAGGTCTTTTTCATATAATACATTCAACTGACTCATTTTTCGTTCAGCCCGGTCCGTATCTGTTTCGATCAGACGGATATCTTCAGAAGAATGGTTGCCCGGTTCGGGGGATGCCAGCAGCCGGGCGGTATCGTGTTCTTTGGAATTGATTTTAAAGGAGGCCAGTCCACCCATGAAGCTGATTTCCACATTTCGGTTTTTCAACTGGTCATTGGACAGGATGTCCTGAATCTGTCTGGAATTTTTACGCATCTGCCGGATCACCAGCCATGCGCAAAGCGCAATCACAAGACCGGCGCCGGCCATGATCCAGGGCAGATATTCGAACAATCCTTTGATCAGGGCCACAAAAACGGCAATGCCTGCCAGAAGCACCACATGGAACAGCAAAATGAAATAGGCGATGAATATGTTTTTGAACACCCCTTCTTTGTCGTTTTTTTTAAACTTCATGATAATTTTCTGATGATGTTTTCCTGGTATTTGTCCGTGATCAGCGGGGATATGCCTCCCCGGAGAAAATCAAGCTTGGTCAACATATAGTTGAGTTTTTTGGTTATCTCCCGATGCTGAGCAGATGTGGTATCGGTGGCTTGAAGCAGCAGTTCGGCCTGGGTGATTTTTTTCTTCAGCTCGAGTTCAGGCGGCAGGTACCCGGCATTTTTCAATATCTTATAGGCCAGACGGCAATCATCCGGGGCCGGATGCCCCTGTTCCAGGACAAAGGGCTTTCCCCTGCCTTCGAGATTGTCAAACGCCCCCTCTTCCTGTGCTTTTTTGATTCTTTCCTCTACAATTTTTTCAAATCCGGGAATCATCCGGGTTCAATCCTCCATCATTTAAGATAACTGCTAATCGTTCAGAGATATCCAGGGTATGCCGCTTGGTCAAGAAGGTCAATTTTATAAAACCAGTTCGGGTTTTGCAAGCTATTTTCTTGACACTGCACGGGCAATACTGTATCAAATACCATTTGATTTATCGCCGTTGCCGGCACAATTTCACAATCCATCAACCAAAGATGCTGATAAGAATATGACCCAGAAAAAGACCCTGTCAAAGATCAGAAATATCGGAATCATGGCTCACATCGACGCGGGCAAGACCACTGTGACGGAGCGGATCCTGTTCTACACCGGAAAATCTCACAAGATCGGTGAAGTGCATGACGGAGAGGCGACCATGGACTGGATGCAGGATGAGCAGGAGCGGGGAATTACCATTACCTCGGCCGTGACCACCTGCCAGTGGCAGCAGTCCGTCATCCAGATCATCGATACCCCGGGACATGTGGATTTTACGGTGGAAGTGGAACGGGCCCTGCGGGTGCTCGACGGGGCCATCGGTGTATTCTGTGCCGTGGGTGGTGTGGAGCCCCAGTCTGAAACCGTGTGGCGACAGGCGGACCGGTACCGGGTTCCGAGAATGGCGTTCATCAACAAAATGGACCGGACCGGGGCGGATTTTTTCGGGGCCGTGGAATCAATCCGGGAAAAACTGGCTGCCAACCCGGTTCTGCTTCAGATACCCATGGGTGCGGAAGACCGGTTTGACGGCGTGATCGATCTGATCGACATGAATCAGATCCGCTGGGATGACGAGAGCCTGGGCGCCAAATATGTGGTGGACGCGATTCCTTCCGAATATGCGGATCAGGCCCTGGAATACAGAGAAAAACTGCTGGAAGCGGTCGCTGAACAGGATGATGTCATTATGGAAAAATACCTGGGTGAGGAGGACATTTCCCGGGTTGATCTGATTGATGCCGTCCGGAAAGCCACAGTGAACCGGAAGCTGGTCCCGGTGCTGTGCGGCAGCGCCTTGAAGAACAAAGGCATTCAGCCGTTGCTCGACGCGATCCAGAATTTTCTTCCCAGTCCCCTGGATGTGCCGCCGGTGAGGGGGGTCCACCCGGAAACCGGAGACACGCTGGATTTCCCCCCGGAAAAAAACGGGCCGCTGGCGGCCCTTATTTTCAAGGTATCCATGATCGAAGGCCGAAAACTGTCTTTTGCACGGATCTATTCCGGAAGAATCGAAGCCGGGGCTGACGTATACAACCCGGTACTAAAGAAAAAGGAAAAACTGTCCCGGATTCTGTTAATGCACGCCAACAAGCGGGAGCGAATCAAAGAAGCCTCCGCCGGTGATATCGTGGGAATTGTGGGATTGAAGGACTCCGGGACCGGTGATACCCTGTGTTCGGTGGACCATCCCGTGTTTCTGGAAAAAATGAAGTATGAAGATCCGGTCATTTCCATTGCCATCGAACCCAAAACCCATGCGGATCAGGAAAAGCTGGACATGGTTTTGGAAAAATTCATGATTGAAGATCCGACCCTCAAGGTGTCCAAAGATGAGGAAACCGGCCAGACTATTTTGTCGGGCATGGGAGAACTGCACCTGGAGATCATTATTTCCAGGATGCGCAAGGAATTCAACACCCAGGTGAATGTGGGCAATCCCCAGGTGGTCTACAGAGAGGTCGTGACGGCACCGGTTACCGGCGAAGCCGTGTTTGAACGGGAGATCTCGGGAAAGTCCCATTATGCAAAGGTCCGGATTCAGCTCAAGCCCCTGGATCGGGGCGCCGGGGTGGTTTTCACCTGCAGAGCCCCGGAAGATCAGATTCCGCCCCAGTTTGTGCCCGCCATTGAACAGGGGATCCGGGAAAGTCTGGAAGGCGGATATCTCAAGGGATATCCGCTGGTGGATCTGGAGGTGATACTTCAGGGCGGCGCATGTGAGGAAGGAAAGAGCACGGAGCTGGGATTTTCAGTGTGTGCATCCATGGCATGCAAAGAGGCGTTGGAAAATGCATCCCTGGCGCTTCTGGAACCGATCATGCAGGTGGAGGTGTTTGTGCCCGATACCTATATGGGGGATGCCATTGCCGATCTCAATGCCCGGGGCGGGAAAGTGGAATCCATAGCCCCGAAAGCCAATATCCAGATCATTCATGCGGTGGTGCCGCTGGCCAAAATGTTCGGATATTCCACAGCCCTTCGTTCAGCCACCCAGGGCCGGGGAACATTCAGCATGAAATTCGAAAGGTTCGACAGGGTCTGAAAAAGACGAATGTCAGGAGGACCGACGGGCGGTGGAGATCCGTTTCAACCGATCTTCTGCCGCCGTTTTTTTGTCCGGATCCTCCAGGCCCTCATCCACAGCCCGTTCCAGGTGGCGGACGGCATTTTTGGAATCCTTGATCAGGTCATAATAAATTCCCAGATAATAGTGAGACAGGGCTGTTCTGTTTTCCCGGGACATGATGGCGCCCAGATGAAAATAGGCCATGGGAAAAGATTGCGGAGATGTTTCGGTTACGCGTATGAGGTTCTGTCTGGCGGATGCCAGATTCCCGGATTCCAGCTGAGCAACGGCCAGGTGATATCTGGCAGTCGTTCCCAGAACCGGATCGGACTGGATGGCGGGGAGGATATTCAGCGCTTTGTCATACTGGCCGTCAAGGGTATAGATTCGTCCCAGTTCCAGGAGAATCAACGGATCCATGAGATTGAACGACAGGGCTTTCTGCAACTGGGCAATGGCCTGATTCCGCCGGTTTTCTCTGGCATACGCAAGGCCCAGTCCATAATACAATGCCGGGTTGGACGCATCTTCGGCGATTTTCGATTCAATGGTACGGATGCTGTCTTTGACCGGTTCGTATAATCCCATGATCCGGTATTTGACCATGTCGTAATTGTACGTTTTCAAGCAGGAATCCGCAGGAGACGCATGGGTATAGCCTGACAGCAGACCGGACAGATGGGCGATGCGGGATCCGGTACCGGGATGGGTTTTGAAATAGTCGGGTATGCCTTCGATTCCCATGTAATCCGCAGCCCTCAGTTCGTTGAGGCTTTCCAGCAGCCCCTCGGGAGAAAAGCAGGTGTGCTGGAGCATGGTAAAGGCTTTCTGGTCTGCTTCGGTTTCATTTTCCCGGGTATAGGTGAGCATGGAGGAATATCCGGCAGCCATGGACCCCATGGTCAGCGCCTGGGCCGCTTCACCGCCTCCGCCGGCCGAGCCCACGATGATTCCGGCGATCACCCCGGCCATGGTGCCGATATTCACCAGTTTGGACCGGTCAATAGACTGGGACACATGCCGGCTGACGGCATGGGCGATTTCATGGGCCAGAATACCGGCCAGTTCGTCCGTACTGGAAAGGGCGGTGATCAGTCCCCGGTGAACAAAGATGTTGGCCCCGGGGCTGGCAAAGGCATTGAACGTGCCGTCGTTGATCAGGTAAAAGGAATAGTTGAAAGGCTGGGGCGGCAGTTGCGCCAGAATATGCCGGCCCACCGATTCAATCAGATGGCTGGCCACAGGATCATCTAAAATGACCTGCTGCTCATCGATCATCTGCATGAACTCATCCGCCAGTTTGAGTTCGTCCGGTATGGAGATGGCGGATGTCTTTGACGGCAAACCCGTGGTCGCCATAAAAAAAATCGTCACTAATGCAATAAAACGTTTCATAAACTCGTTGATGCTGCCTGATTCTGAATTTTCGGTGTTTCCTGTAGCAGTTTAACAGAAAAAACCAAAAGTCAAAACAAATATCATCGTTCTCCCCTTTTATACGGGGTGGAAAGCATGGCAGGGGCATTGAGTTTTCTGGGATCTTTCAGGCTGATGATCAACAAGATCAGCAGGGTGGCAATATACGGGAGCATGGATAGAAAATTGGGTGATATGCCCAGTGGCTGCATCAGGTATTGAACGACAAAAATGCCGCCGAACAGAAAAGCGGCCCAGATGGCGCGGCCCGGGTTCCACAATGCGAAAATGGTCAGAGCGATGGCAATCCATCCTCTTCCGGCGGTCATGCCCTCGATCCAGGACTTGGAATAGGAAATGGACAGGTGCGCCCCGGCCAAAGCGGAGAATCCGCCGCCGATGATCACCGACACATACCGGATTACAAAGACGTTCACGCCCTGGGTTTCAGTGGCTTTGGGATTTTCTCCGGTAGACCGGATCTGGATGCCCAGACGGGTCCGTTCCAGAAGAAACCAGGATCCCAGTGCCAGTATCACGGCCAGGAAAAAAAACGGGCTCTGATGAAACACAGCCTGGCCGATATAGGGAATATCCGACAACACCGGTATGGAAAGGTCTTCCATTTTGACGGTCAGCGGTTTGCCTACATAGGGTTTTCCCATCATCCCGGACAGGCCAAGCCCCAGCATGGTCAGGGCCAGGCCCGACACGACCTGGTTGGCCTGGAGGGTAACGGATGCCACCGCATGGATGATGGAAATAACCATCCCGGCGACCAGGGCCGCCAGAACCCCCAGCCAGGGAGATCCGGTGGTGATCGTGACGATAAAGGCGGTGACCGCGCCCAGGGCCATGACGCCTTCCACGCCCAGATTGAGGATCCCGCTTCGTTCACAGATAATTTCCCCGGTGGTGGCCAGCAGCAGCGGCGTGCCCGCCACCAGGGTGCGCTGTAGTGTTGATATGATGATGTCTTCCATGACCGGGATTCCTATCGGGTTGAAAATGTGATGGCAATTTTATGGTTCAGAAAATAATCGCCCATGATCAGAAAGATCAGCAGGGTGCCGTTGACGATGTCCACGGTGGCGGCCGGCAGCCCCAAAGAGATCTGAATGGCATCGCCCCCTACCAGAATTCCCGCAAAAAAGATGCCGGATATAATGGTGAACAGTGGATTGAGTTTGGCCAGCCATGCCACGATGATGGCAGTGAATCCGTATCCCGACGACATGGAATCCGGATACCCCAGATATTGATGAATCCCGGCGATTTCACCGACACCGGCCATGCCTGCCAGCCCGCCGGAAACCGCCATGAGGATCAGGGTGGTTTTCAGAAAATCAATGCCCGCGTATTTGCCGGCATCCGGGTTTTCCCCCACCACCCGGGCTTCATATCCGAACCGGGTCCGGTAAATGAGCAGGGTCAACATGGCGGCACAGACCAGGGCCAGAATCAGGGTGACATAATGGATCCGTGAGCCGGGAATTACACTGAGAATCGCGGCTTCCGGCAGTGTGTCCGTGCCCGGAAACCCGAACCGGGTTTCCCCTTTCCAGGGCCCGACAATGAGCATGGTCAGGATGTGGGCGCAGATATAATTAAGCATCAGCGTGGAGATCACTTCATTGATGGCATATTTGATTTTCAGTATGGCAGGAATGATGCCCCACAAAGCGCCGCCCACAAAACCGGCGGCAAACATCAGAGGAATGATGCCCCAGGCGGGCAGGGTGTCTCCGAAAGTCAGACCGGTCCAGGTGGCAAAAATGGCCCCCATCAGCAACTGGCCTTCCGCCCCGATGTTCCAGAACTTGGCCCGGAAGGCCAGGGTCAGGCCGGAGCCGATGAGAATCAGCGGGATCGCTTTGGTGATGGTCTCCTTGAATCCGTAGACGGAACCGAAGGATCCCTGAAAAATTTCAGTGATGGCGAACAACGGGTTGACACCGGCAATCATGAAAATAGTGCTGATAACCAGAAGCCCTGCAACCAGTGAAAAGATATTGGTCATCACCACCCGCCATCGGGTGATCCGGTATCTGTCTGTGGATGTGATATGTATCATGAAAAACTCTTCAGCTTAAAGATCAGAACCGTTTGGATCCGGCCATCATCAGGCCGATGTCACACAGACGATCGTCATCGGAATCCAAAATTCCCATGAACTCGCCGGCAAAAATGACAGCAATCCGGTCACAGAGTTCAAAAATTTCTTCCAGATCTTCGGAAAAAAGCAGCACGCTGCTGCCCTGTGACCGCAGTTTGAGCAGGTGCTGCCGTAAAAATTCCGTGGCCCCCACATCCAGACCATAGGTGGGATGAGATGCCACCAGCAACTGGGGCTGTTCACTGATTTCCCGCCCGAGAATGAGTTTCTGGATGTTGCCGCCGGACAGGTTCCGGATCTGGTTGTCAATGGAGTGGGTCGACACATTGAATTCAGTGATGATATTTCTGGCGTGGGTTTTGACCTGGTTGTATCTGAGAAAGTACCGGCTGGAGAATTTTTTCAGGTGATGCTGTTTCAAGATGGCGTTGTCATAGAGAAACAGCCCAGGGGCGATGCCGAAACGGATCCGTTCCTCCGGGACATGGGATACCCCGTGGTCATAAATATGCCGGGGGGACAGGTTGGTGATGTCTTTGCCTCTGATGGTCACCGACCCCTGATCAATTTTGCGGATCCCGGTGATGGCTTCAGCCAGTTCCCGCTGCCCGTTGCCCGACACCCCGGCCACACCGAAGATTTCATTTTCATACAGATCGAAACTGATTCCCTTGACCGCCGGCAGTCCCATGTCTCCGGTCACATGAATCCGGTCCGCTTTCAGGATCGGATTTCCCCGGTTGAGGGGTTCTTTGTTGATGTTGAATACCACATCTCGGCCCACCATCATCCGGGCCAGGGTTTTTTTGTCGGTTTGCCTTGTGTCGGCTCCCCCCACAATCCGGCCTTTTCTGAGGACCGTGACCCGGTCGCAGATGGTCATGATCTCGTTGAGTTTGTGGGAAATGAAGATGACACAGTGGCCGTCCTGTTTCATGCGCCGGAGAATGGCAATCAATTCTTCGATTTCCCTGGGCGTCAATACGGACGTCGGCTCATCTAAAATCAGCAGATCCGCGCCGTTCAAAAGGGCTTTGATGATTTCCACGCGCTGCTGTTCTCCGGCGGACAGCTGCCAGATTTTCTTGTTCAGATCGATGGTGAAATCAAACTGCCGGGAAAACTGCTGGATTTTTTCCCGAAGCTTGATTTTCGGAAAAAAAAACGGAGTATCCTTGTACCCCAAAGCGATGTTTTCTATGACCGAGTGATTCTGAATGAGCATGAAATGCTGGTGAACCATGCCGATGCCGTGAAGAATCGACTCCAGGGGAGAGGTGAGCGCCACCGGCTGTCCATTGATTTTGATCTGACCGGCATCCGGTTGGTACAATCCATAGAGAATATTCATCAACGTGGTCTTGCCGGCACCGTTTTCTCCCAGAAGACCCAGAATTTCTCCGGATGCCACGGACAATTGAATGTCCTGGTTGGCTGGTATGCCGTGAAAGGATTTACTGATGCCATCCATTTCAAGGCGCTGTATTTTTTTCATAGGCAAGCGGTTGCGGCAGGCCGGAATCTGTATCGCCGGCCTGCCGAAAGATCGGGATTATTGGGGGATGGTGCCTTCCACATTGTCCACATAATACATGATGCTCAGCAGATCGTCCTTGGAGGCCCGCTCTCCGGCCGGAATTTGAAGATTACCCTGGTTGTCGTAAATGGGACCGGTAAACGGATCAAACACATCCACTCCCTGTTTCATCTGGTCATAGCGTTTCATCACCAGATCATACGCAGAAATTTCACCATATTCTTCGGTTTTGATTGTGGCCTGTTTCAAGTCATCCACGAATTTCGGGTTGACGGGATCGGTCTCATTGCCTCCCAGGATGGCGGCGCCTTCCTTTGCCAGCCACCAGACATCCTCGTTGGTCCAGGTGCCGTTATATATGTCTTCCAGAATTTTGACATACATCCCTCCCCAGTTCATGAGCTGACCGGATACAACGGAATCCTCTCCATAGGGCTGCATGGCGGAATAATGGCTGAAGGTGTAGATCTGTTTGCCTTTTTCCGTGTGGGACTGCCCCACCTCGATGACCGCCGGGGTATCTTCGGTAAAGGCCAGGGTATCACATCCTTCGGCAATAAGGGATTCGGCGGCTTCCCTGGCCTTGTCCGGTCCGTACCAGGCATTGATCCATTTGACATGGACTTTTGCCTCAGGGTTGGCAACCTTTATGCCAAGGGCATAGGCATCAATATGACGGATCAGCTCCGGAATGGGAAAGGCGGCCACATACCCGATTTTGTTGGTTTTGGTCAACGCGCCGGCCATGATGCCGTTCAGGTAGTACATCTGGTAAAGGTCCCCGAAATAGGTGCCCACATTGTCCGATCGCTTGAACCCGGAACAGTGCATGAAAATCTTGTCTGGATAGCGTTCACCGGCTTTGATGGTAGAGTCCATAAAGCCGAAGCTGTTTGTGAAGACCACATCACATTTCTGCTGCTGGATCAGGCGATCGATGATCCGGTCACTGTCGGCTTCTGAAACGGATTCGACATACACGGTTTCCAGCCAGTCCAGTTTCTCTTCGGCAAATTTTCTGCCCAGATCATGGGCATGGGAAAAGCCGTAATCTCCAACCGGTCCCACATAAATAAATCCGGCCTTGAGTTTTTTGTCTTCCGCACCAACGGTAACTGCGGACAATCCCAGTAAGGCAATGGAAAATATCAGCATTAACAGGGTCCATTTTTTCATCCCGACACACTCCTTTTTTTTAGGTTAGGGGGTTAAAATATCACGGGATCATACGATATTTGAGGGATTTGAGTCAACCTTTATCGTCCATGTATGTATCGATGAAAGATTTCACAGCCGGCCGAAATCCAGGTGTTTGACTGGCCCCGCTGTGGCCGGCCCCTTTGGCGATATAACATGTCACCGGGCGGTGGACAAAGCTGTGTTTGAGGGTCATGGCAAAAGACACGGAAAACCGCCGGTCTTTTTCTCCGTGGATGAGCATGACCGGCATGCGGATGCGCCTTGCCACCCGGGCCGGGCTGTATGCTTCGGTTGCGCCGCGGTATAGGATTGTCATCCACAGAAAAATCGCAGGGCCGAACAGTTTGCCGAAAACCGGATTGAACCATCGGTATAAGCTCAGCAGAGCCGCTTTGGTATGGGCATAGGATGCTTCCAGAAACAGCAACCGCACCATGGACGGATGTCTGGCTGCGGCAATGATGGCCCCGGCGGATCCGGCGGAATGCCCGTACAAAAGTACCGGTTCATCCACCCAGTTGATGACCGATTCAATATCCTGGGCAAACCGTACTGTGTTCATGCATTGTTTGGGGCTGGAGCCACCATGGTCCCGGGCGCTGTGGATTACGGTGGCAAACCCCCACTCGGCAAAAATCCGGGCGCGTTTCATCATCCGGTCCCGGTTCCTGCCCCATCCATGGGCAAACACCACGATGCCCCGGGACAGCCCGTCAGGATCGATACGCCATACCTCCAGCCGGCCTCCGTCAACTGCCGGGATCATCGTATCGATCACGGTTCCCCACCGGGGTGGATCCTTGACCGGGTTTCTGGGGATCTGCTGAACCAGCCAGGTCAGAAACAGGGTGATCAACAGATAGAGCATGGCCACCCCTGTCAGGACAATCACCAGGTTCGTCACATAAGGCAGCAGGGCGGCAGTCGGCACCTCCATCAAAACGTTCCTTTGATTGGGTTAGTCAGCAATCCAGGCATTATGCCAGACATGGGAGGGATTTTCCAGCGGTCAATGGAAAAATCTGGCACTGGACCCTGTGTATAGAAAATAACATCAATGAGGCAGGGACGCCGCCCCGATGGGGGTACCTTACTGCCGGCCTTGAATCCTTGGGGGCTCCGACAGTCCGTCAGCAAGGCACCCCCATCGGGGCTCGGCCGTGCATGGAATTATCATTGTTTCAATTGACATGCGGCACTATGGAAGGATAAGTTTCCACCAGATAAACAGAAGATAAGGGAGGATGATCGTGGCACAATCCAATTGCAACACCTGCCGGTTTCGCAAAAAATATGATATGCCGAAATTCAAATGATAAGGAATAAACCCTATGACAGGTCAGCTCATCAGGATTTCTTGTACGCCAGGGTCTTGAGCTTCACCAGTTTGTAATCCCGGGTCCCCAGACCGATCTTTTCCGCATAGACCAGCTGATGAGACCAGTCCACATCCGGATACAGACCCCGGAACTTATCCTCCCCCGGCGCCAGGCAGGTCTTGAGCTCGGTATGCGGCAGGCCCGGCTGCTGGTTCACCAGGTCCACGCTGGCCTGGTCGATGGCCACCGGATCCAGGGAAGCCACCACACCGATGTTGCTGACAATGGGAGATTCCGTATAGGACAGGCAGTCGCATTTGGGGGCGATGTCGGTGATGAAATTGATGAACAGGCATTTGCCCGGCTTGTTTTTCACAATCCCGTAGGTGTATTCCACCATTTTTTCCAGGAAGACCGGGATGGTCTGATTCCAGTTGATGTTGATGGACCCGGTGGGACACCGGACAATGCATTCCGCGCATCCGATGCACTTCTCTTTGTTGATATACGCTTTTTTGTCTTCCAGGAAAATGGCCTCTCCCGGGCAGTGGGCTGCGCACTCACCACATCCGATACAGGTTTTGCGTTTGATTTTGGGGGACACATTGGAGTGCTGGTCCAGTTTGCCCCTGCGGGAGGCAGATCCCATGCCGATGTTTTTGATGGTCCCGCCGAACCCGCTCAGCTCATGCCCTTTGAAGTGGGCCACCGACACCAGGGCGGACGCATGAACGATTTCAGATCCGATATATACCTGTTCGCAGTTTTTCAGTTTCACCGGCACCGGGGTTTCGCTTTTGCCGAAAAGTCCGTCGGCAATGATGATGGGGGCATTGTCCATGGAAGCGTATGAAAATCCGTTCTCGATGGCGGTTTTGATATGGGATACGGCATTGGAACGGGTGCCCACATACAGGGTGTTGGCATCCGTCAAAAAAGGCTGTGCCCCGGTGGCCCGGATGGTTTCGATGATTTTCCGGATAAAGACCGGCCGGATAAATGCGGTATTACCCTGTTCGCCGAAATGAAGTTTGACGGCCGTATAATCGTTTTTGTTCAATATGGTTTTGATTCCGGCTCTTTTCAGCAGTCGGCCCAGTTTTGCGGGCAGATTTTCCCGGGACGTGGCGGTCAGGTCCATAAAAAAAACGTCAGCTGGCATGAGATCCTCCTTGGAAGTGTTTTTTGTCTGTCATACGCAATTTTACATGAAAACTCAACCCGGGATTTTTCGATTCAGCCAGACCCATCCCAGTATGGGGCCGGGCGCCAGGCAGAGAAACGCGGTATGGATGCCCCAGTGACGGATCCAGAACGTCACCAGTTCGATGGAGAAAATGGTGATGGTGAATCCGATGCAGTTGACCAGTGTCAATGCAGACCCCACATATCCGGCCGGGGCAAACCGGGCGTTCAAGGAGGAGAACTGCGGGGAATCCGCCACCACGGCCAGGCCCCATAAAAGAATGATGGCCAGGGCCAGGGGGCGGGGCAGAAACAGAAGGCCCGGAGAGATCAGGCAGCAGACTGCGGATAGAATCAACGCGGTGCCGGCAACTTTCCGGCTTCCCCATTTCAGGGACAGCATGCCCCCGATGGCACATCCCGTAAACCCGGCCCCGAAAAAACCAAACGCCCACATGTCCGCATGCTGTGGCACCATGATGAAGAACAGAATCGGTACAGTGGCCCATAGGGCATACAGTTCCCACATATGGCCGAAATATCCCAGGGCCGATGATTTGAAATACGGGTTTTTGAACAGGTATCGAAGGATGCCGGGATCAAAGGGAGACCCTTTGGGCAGAAACGGACC
>JBFLKI010000344.1:0-4047 GCA_040883135.1 Desulfotignum sp.
CCCCAGATGAGATGCTGGCATTCGCCCGGTCCGAAAACATCACCATTGCCCGGGTGACCAATACCCATCTTCATCCGGACCATACCAGCGGAAATGCACGGATGCTGGAAAAAACCGGGGCCGAGTATATTGACTGCCGGAACTTGTCAGACAACGATATCCTTGCGGTGGAAAACGAGGGGCTGACTGTCATTAAAACCCCGGGTCATACCCGTGATGATGTCTGTTTCAGTGCTGATGATTTTCTGGTGACCGGAGACACCCTGTTCAACGGCACAGTGGGTAATTGTTTCTCCAGAGATCTGGACGCGTTTTACCATTCCCTGAAAAAACTGATGGCATTCCCGGGTGCCACCCGGATTTTTGCCGGACATGATTATGTAAAGGAATCGGTGGAAATTGCCCAGGCGATTGATCCGGACACACCGGGCGTGACACAGTATCTTGCGTTGTATGATCCTGACCGGGTGACATCCTGTCTGGCGGATGAGCTCCGGATCAATCCCTTCCTCCGGTTCAACGACCCGGCAATGATCCGCAGACTGGAACAGCGCGATTTTCCCTGTGGCTCGGAAATTGACCGTTTCAAATCTCTGATGCAGGCGTTCTGACATGGATGAAGAACCAAACTCATCTGAAATTTCCTGCCGGCTTTTGCAGGCCGCGGACACCATGGATCTGATGACACTCTACAAGGATGCCGGATGGTGGGATCAAAAATGCGAGCGGCATCCTGAATTTTTATCCCGGGTGGTGCCGGATTCCGCTTTGTTCGTTGGGGCGTTTTCTCAAAATAAAATGATCGGCATGGGGCGTGCCTTGTCGGATCTGGTCAGCGATGCTTATATTCAGGATGTGGTGGTACTGCGGCAGTTTCGGGGCCGCGGTATCGGCAGGCAGATCATTCGAACACTGATCGACGGTCTGAAGGAACACGGCGTGGACTGGATCGGTCTGATCGGCGAACCCGGAACCGGACGTTTCTACGAATCCATGGGGTTCAGACCGATGGCCGGGCACACACCATACAGATTAAAGGATTGATTTATGTACAACCGATATGACACCTATACTTCCAGGGATTTCCAACAGACCCTGTGCTTTCCGACGGCGGGACGGTTTGAACTCGCCGACCGGCAGATGGTCCAGATCTATATCGACAAGTATGCACCTGAATCCTGTGAGTACAATTTTGCCAACCTGTTCTGCTGGCAGGAGATTTACAACTATTCCTGGCGCCTGTTCAAAGGCCGGCTAGTGATATATGACGGGGTGAACCAGTGTGCGTTCATGCCGCTGGGGGAACCGCTGCCTCCCGCGGAACTGGCGGAACTGGGATGGGAACTGATGCGGGACGGCTTGGTGCCGGATATCGGTCTTGTGCACAAAGGGTATCTGGATGCGTATCCCCGGTGCGAACAGTATTTTTCCATTCATCCGGAGCGGGACTATGCCGAATATATTTATGATGTGGATCAGCTGTGCCGTTTGAACACACCCAAACTGCATAAAAAGAAAAATCTGATCTCCCAGTTCGAACGCACCTATCCGAACTATCAGGTCATGATACTGACCCCGGAATACCAGGGAATGGCTCGAAAAATGGCCAAAGATCAGTTGGAAAGTCAGAAACACGACTCCCATACCCTGGGTGCGGAGTTTGAAGCCATGGAAAAAGCGCTGGCGTATTTTGACGCGCTGGGGCTGGAGGGCCTCGCCCTGATAGTGAACGATCAGATGGTCGCGTTTTCCATTTTCAGCCGCCTGAATTCAGATACCTATAATGTCCAGTTTGAGAAATCCGATTTTGAATACAAGGGCGCAGCCCAGGTGATCAACCAGCAGACTGCCCTGTTTCTGCAAGACCGCTGCCGGTTTATCAACCGGGAACAGGATCTGGGAATCAGGGGGCTGCGTCAGGCCAAAAAATCCTATGACCCGGAAACGATCCTGATTCCTCATACCCTGCAACTGAAACCAAGGTGATCCGCTGAACTACATTCCGGTTTTCAGCCGTTCCCACAAGCGTTCATACACCAGAATGGCATCCCCGACATCGGTCTGGAATTCCCCATTTTTCACTTCTTGGGCAGACGGGAAAATGGTGGGATTGTTTTTCACTTCCTCGGGCATCATCTCCATGGCGGTGCGGTTGGCAGGGGCATACCCAATATATTCACACACCTGAACGGCGATTTCCGGTTTCAGGATGAAATCGATGAATGCATGGGCCTGTTTCTTGTTTTCCGCTCCCGTGGGAATCACCATGGAATCCACCCAGAAGATGGCACCTTCTTTGGGATAGGCATACTGGATGGCCGGAAATTCCTGGGCCGCCATATAGGCTTCCCCGTTCCAAATCATGCCGGCAAATGCTTCCAGGTTCAACAGCGGCTGTTTGGGAGAATCGCCGGAAAAGACCCGGATGTTGGGCATCAGTTCCCGAATCGATTCATAGGCCATCTCGATGCGGTCCGCGTCGGTTTCATTGACGGAAAATCCGTTGACAATCAGGCCGATCCCCAGGACTTCTCTCAGGTCATCGTTCATGACCAGACGGTTTTTGAATTCCGGTCGCCACAGATCCTTCCAGGAAGTCATCATTTCCGGGGCCACCTGGTCGCTGTTATACGCCAGGGCCGTGGAGCCCCACACATATGGAATCGAGTATGTATTGCCCGGATCATAGGGCTGGTTCATCAGGGCCGGATCCAGGTGCTGGAAATTGGCGAGCGCATCATGATCGATGGGACTGAGCAATCCTTCCTTGCGCATCTTGTGGACAAAATAAGTGGAGGGGAACACCACATCATACCCTTTGCCCCGGGTGAGCTTGACTTTGGCATACATGGATTCGTTGCTGTCATAGGTAGAATAGATCACCTTGATGCCGGTTTCTTCCTGAAATTCGGTCAATACCTCATCGGGCATGTATTCGGTCCAGTTGTAAATGTAGAGCTGTTCTCCGGCAACAGCCGGCACGGAGAAAACAACCAGGCATACCAGCAGAATCCACTGTTTCATTTTTTGATCTCCTTTGTCAGAATGTGGGCAGCACAAACCGCTGCCAGTGTTAACATGAACAATACCGTGCACAAGGCATTGACCTCCGGGGTGACCCCCAGTTTTACCATGGAATAGATCTTGAGAGGAAGAATTTCAAACCCGGGACCGGTAACGAAAAAACTGATGATCACGTCATCCAGAGACAGAGTGAAGCTCAAAAGCCAACCGGCCAGTACCGCCGGCAGAATCATGGGTAAAATGATCCTGAAAAACACATCCTTTTCCCGCGCCCCCAGGTCCCTTGCCGCATCCACCACCGCCGGATCAAACCCGGATATCCTGGCATGCACCAGCACAATGACGAACGGCAGGCAGAAAGTGACATGGGCGGCCAGCAATGTGAGAAACCCGGGCGTCAGACCTGCCAGGACAAACAGCATGAGCAGGCTGATGCCCATGACAATATCCGGGCTCATCATCACCGAATACACCAGCCCGAAAAACAGTTTTCTGCCGGCAAACCGGTATCTTGAAACCGCAAAGGCCCCTAAGGTTCCCAACGCCGTGGCAGCCATGCTGGAAATCAGGGCCACGGTCAAAGAATTGACAAACGCATCCAGCAGCTGTGGGTTGTCCAGAAGATGCCTGTACCATTTCAGGGTAAATCCCTGCCAGGACGTGGTGTATCTGGCCTGGTTGAAGGAGAATACCATCAGCACCAGGAGCGGGCCGTATAGAAACGCGAACACCGCAGTGGTCCAGGATATTTTGAGCCAGCGCATCACAGGATCTGGTCCCGGTCAAACCGGTTTGACAGGATGAAATAGATGAGCATCATCATGCCCATAAGCAGCAGCAGGAACACACTTGCGGCGGACCCGAACGGCCAGTTCATGGCCGTCAGAAACTGGTTTTTGATGAAATTGCCCACGAGCATGGTTTTGGCGCCTCCCAGGAGATCCGGTACATAAAACAGGCCCATGGCCGGCAGAAACACCATGATGCACCCGGCCATCACACCGGGCAGCGACAACGGCAGAA
>JBFLKI010000345.1:0-4061 GCA_040883135.1 Desulfotignum sp.
CCCTGTCACCTGTGCCGGGGCATGGATGTGCACCAGGCCCCGCGCGATCTCATTGACAAATCCGGGAACCGGTATGTCCCCACGGAAGAGGAAGAAACCTGCTGCGGGTTCGGCGGCAGTTTCTCCACCACCTTCCCGGCGGTGTCCAGAGAAATCCTGACCCGGAAACTGGATGATGTGACGGCTGCCAACGCCGACCTGCTGGTGACGGAATGCCCGGGGTGCGTGCTCCAACTCAAAGGCGGGGCCGCGCAACAGGGCCGGGACATCTCCGTGTGCCACCTGTCTGAGCTGCTGTTTCCCTGAAAAGTTTCCAACCGTCCCGGCATGTGATTTTTTTAGACGTCAGGCAATCATCCTGACGTTTTCCCTGAACCGATCCAAGACAATGGGTTGTATTTTGTCAATTGAATCATATTGTATAATAATATCAACCACCAAAACAGACAGGGACAGCACACCATGCTGAAAAGGGACAAAAAACGGAACGGGGTCCGGGAAATCCTGATCATGGGGGTTTTCTGGCGGATTCTGTTCATCGAAGCGGTCCTGCTGATCTTTTCCCTGGGATACCGGTGGCTGGCCGAAGGGGCCGGTCCCATGGAACTGTTCTGGTATGCCATCCGGATCATTTTGCTGGTGGGCATTATCGTCGTTTTCATGGTGGTGAGCCTGAAGCACTTTCTGACCCGGAAAATCATCGACCCCCTTGAACGGATCGTTCATGCCAACCGGCAGATCGGAACCGACTTTTCCAAAGCAGACGGCATCGACCTGCCGGCGGACACACCCGATGAAATCAATGCCATTGTATCCACCCGGGCGGCCATGCTGGAACGTATTATCCGGGTGTCGGAGCAGCGGCTCCAGCTGGTCCGGTTCATCAAAGACACCTTCGGCCGGTATCTTTCCAAAAAAGTGGTGGAAGAAATCCTGTCTTCAGACAAAGGCCGGCAGATCGGGGGCTCCCGGAAAACCGTCACCGTGCTCATGGCTGATTTGAGGGGATTTACCACCACTTCGGAATCCCGTGACCCGGAAGAGATGGTTCAGCTCCTTAACCGGTATCTGAAACAGATGTCCACCATTATCCTGGCCCATGACGGCATGATTGACGAAATTATCGGAGATGCGATTCTGGCGGTGTTCGGTGCACCGGAACCCCATGAAAACGATCCCCAGCGGGCCGTCGCCTGCGCCATCGAGATGCAGAACCGCCTTGCCCGCCTCAACAAGGAACTCATGGAAGAAGGATATCCCGCCCTGGAAATGGGCATCGGCATCAATACCGGCAGTGTGATTGTGGGCAATATCGGATCGGACCTGCGAATGAAATACGGCATCGTGGGAGACACGGTCAACCGGGCCGCCCGCATCGAATCCAACAGCATCGGCGGACAGGTGCTGATCGGCGAATCCACATACAGGGCGGTTCAGGCACAGGTGACGGCAGACCCTCCCAAAACCCTGATGATGAAAGGCATGAAAAAACCCCTGGTATTTTATTCGGTGTCCGCCATTGATATGGACGGTCAATCCATCGCCCTGGATGTGACCGCTTCTCCGGGTCCACTGCTGGAAATCCATATTCCGCTTCACTGCTGGCTCATCCAGGACAAAAAACTGGATCGCATCCCCCTGGCCGGCACCACCCTCGCCCTGGACGAAACCTGTGTTCACATTCAAACTGCTACTGCCATTGAACCGTTGACCGATGTGAAGCTCAATTTTGACTTCTGCCTGGAAGCCCATTGCTTTGATGATATCTATGCCAAATGTATCGATACCAAACCGGACCGGGACGGGTATCATTCACAGCTTCACATTACAGCCATGGCGGATGGCGACCGGGAAAGAATCCGGGAATGGATGGCCCAGGCATCTGCCTGATTCCGGCATATTCACACTTTTTTGGCAGTTCCACTTGTTGACCAATGACCAGTATTATATAACAAACCAACATAAGAATACTCTAAGAGGATATTGACATGGCCCGATTAAACACCATGCCTGAACCCATGCGCTCTCACCTGTCAGATCTGCCCTGTCCCACGTTTGACACCCGCCCCTGGATGCCGGGACCGCCCCGGGCCCTGTGGGTTCCGTTTGTTTTGGGGCGCCCCCTGGGTCGACCCGGTGACCCGGCATTTCAAATGCGGGTGACCCTGGCGGCCCTGGCCCTGCTGGAATCGGAAACCGGCCCGGTACTGATCGACTTTCCTGACAATGCGCCGGATGTGTCCGAACCGGCTCGAAATGAAGAGGGCCGGCCGGATGTGACCCTGCCCGATGATACTGCCTTCAACCGCTGGTTCTGGCAGAAGACCGCCGCCGGAGAGGCGTTGCGTGCTGTCCGGGACAATTGCCGGGCCGCCGATGACGCGGCTTTGAAACTGAACGGAGATCTGTTGTTGGTCCCCATGGATCAGACATCCCCCTGAACAAGAAAGGACCGCTGCCGTGTTTCCGGTTGCACTTCCGACCAGGAAAGGGTTATGAAAACACCTATATTCAGATGGGTTGTCGCAGTTTCGGTCATCGGCCTGGCGGTGCTTTTTTTTGTGTTTGATCTGGGACAGTTCCTGTCTCTGACATATCTCAAATCCCGACAGGCATGGCTCATGGACGTTTATGGCCGCCACACGATGATGACCATCGGGGGGTATATGCTCACCTATATCACGGTCACGGCCCTGTCTCTACCCGGGGCCGCCGTCATGACCCTGGCAGGAGGGGCCCTGTTCGGTCTTGTGACCGGCACTGTGGTGATCTCCTTTGCCAGTACCATCGGTGCCACCCTGGCGTTTCTGGTGTCCCGGTTTCTGTTGAAAAACTGGGTCCAGGATCGGTTTAAAGACAAGCTGCACGCCATCAACCGGGGCATTGAGAGAGACGGGGCGTTTTACCTGTTCACCTTGCGGCTGGTGCCGGTGTTCCCGTTTTTCATCATCAATCTGGTGATGGGCCTGACCCCCATCCGCACCATCCGGTTTTACCTGGTCAGTCAGCTGGGAATGCTGCCGGGCACTCTGGTGTATGTCAACGCCGGCACCCAGCTGGCACAGATCGATTCGCTCAAAGACATTGTCTCTCCCGGTTTGCTGCTGTCCTTTGCCCTGCTGGGTATGTTTCCGCTCCTGGCCAAAAAAGGAGTGGCCCTGATCAACCGAAAAAAGAAAGGAACCGATCATGAGCCAGTATGAATATGATATGGGAATTATCGGCGGCGGTGCAGCCGGCCTGACCACTGCGTCCGGGTCTGCCCAGCTGGGGGCGAAGGTGATCCTGATCGAACAGGAGGACCGCCTGGGCGGGGACTGCCTGCATTACGGATGCGTGCCCAGCAAGACCCTGATCAAAACCGCCCATGTCTACCACCAGATGAAACACGCATCCATGTTCGGACTGCCGGAAATGGTCGTTCCACCGGTAGATTTCAGGCAGGTGGCGGACCGGATCCGGTCCGTGGTGGAAACCATCCAGAAACATGATTCTGAAGAGCGTTTCTGCACCTTAGGCGCCAAAGTAATGTTCGGCCAGCCCCGGTTTGTGGATGAACATGCAGTACAGGTCAACGGCACCATCATCTCTGCGGCCAAATGGGTGATCGCTACCGGCTCCTCGCCAACGATGCCCCCCATCCCGGGCCTGGCCGAGACCCCGCACCTGACCAACAGAGAGATCTTTTACATGGACACGCTGCCCGCATCCATGATCATGCTGGGGGCCGGGCCCATCGGCATCGAGATGGCCCAGGCCTTCAACCGGCTGGGCACCCGGGTGACGGTCATCGACCGGGGCACCCGGATTCTGGGCAAAGAGGACAAAGACATGGCAGACGCGGTCATGCAGATCATGGCAAATGAAGGGGTTCAGTTTGTGCTTGAAGCGTCCATCGAACAGGTGAAACACATCAACGGACAGGCCCGGGTGACCATCACTGACAGCGCCGGCAAACAGAGACAGATTGCAGCCGGTACCTTGCTGGTGGCCCTGGGCCGGGCCCCCAACAGCGACGGCCTGGGCCTGGAAGGCATCGATATCCCTGTGGAACGGACCGG
>JBFLKI010000091.1:0-5910 GCA_040883135.1 Desulfotignum sp.
AACCGGGGGCTTAATAGACAGATTGCTCAGTGTTTCGAAACCAATTTTCATGAGACACCCAGAAAAACCATTTTCAATTAGTTTGTAAAATGATATTTAATATTTATCAAAAAGACAAATAATCACAAATCAAGGAGCATACTATGAAATTTATCAGGTTAGTTATTTTGATTTCAATGCTTGGTATTGCTACTTTTATGATTGGTTGCGGTGGCGGAGGGGCGAAAGTACAAGCAACCAGTACAACCATAGGCCAAGAGCTTCAAGATTTAAAAACTTCATTGGATCAGGGGATCATAACCGAAAAAGAATATGAGAGAGCCAAGAAAGACATTTTAAAAAAATATGATTGATTATCGTTGGCAACCCGTCAGCATTAACTATTCTGTTCCACCTCAAAGCTTGTACATCTGAGATAAAGCCTCTATAATGCAAGATTATGGAGGAAAACTGAACAGGAGAACAACGTAAGATCGAGATTTCAAATGAAAAGCGCTATTGTTATGTGCTGAATCAGGACGAACAATCAAAGAAATTTCAGAGAACCTGGGCATTGCAAAGGAGTTGTTGTATCGCTTGCGAAAATAATACCGTCTGGCATAAGGGAAACCGGCCTTTCCCGGCACCGGGCAAGAAGAGTTGACTGACCGAGGAACAAAAACGGAGCCGAAAAATCCCCTGATCACTTTGAGCAGGAAAAATACAATCTGAAAAATGTGGCTTAACCCCGATTCCAGTTTTTTGGGGAAGATTCATCATGCAAAAGAACGGCCCCATACTCCTGTTGAAGAACGATGGACGTCTGGCATTGAGCTGCAAACGCCTGCATATTTCTTTTACTGCCCCATCCAATCACGACTCGATTCCCCATGGATGCGTCGTCATATCAATGAAATGCCTGTGTCATATTCTGTTGTTTCTCGTTTATACCTTTTCAATATATTTTCTGGCAGACTGCGGAAAAACTGCCGCTGCATCCCATCCTGAACCCGAACCGGTCATCATCCAGCTTCGCTGGAGCCATCAGTTTCAGTTTGCCGGTTATTATGCAGCCGTGGAAAAAGGCTTTTATGCGCAAGAAGGACTTGAGGTCACGCTCCGGGAAGCACGTCCCGGCCAGGACCGGGTTGCACCTGTGCTGGAGGGGATGGCCTCTTATGGAGTAGGTGGTACCGGACTTTTGAAGCTGCGGATCGAAGGAAAGCCTGTTGTGCTGCTGGCCCAGATATTCCAGCACTCTCCCAGTATTCTGATGAGCAGAAGGGACAGTGACATTTTCAGCCCTTACGAGCTTACGGGCAAAACGATCATGATCCCCGAGGATCCCATCAGCGGCTTTGCTGTTAAGGCCATGCTTCTGGAAACCCTGGGCAGCCTGGACCGCCTCACGATTCTGCCCCGCACACAGGGCACAGGACTGATTGACGGCCAGGCGGACGCTGTGGCCGGTTATCTTTCCAATGAACCATTCCAATACCGGCAGGAGGGACTGCCCATCAACATCATCGACCCGCGCAGCTACGGCATCGACTTCTACGGAGACAACCTTTTTACCATTGACCAAGAAATCAGGACACATCCGGAACGGGTAAAAAAAATGATCCGGGCCACGCTGAAGGGCTGGGACTATGCGCTGAAAAACAAGGAAGAGATCATTGACCTGATTCTGGCCAGGTACAGCCCGGCCCTTAACCGGGAAAAACTGCGATTCGAGGCCAAGGTGATCGACCAGATGATCCTGCCGGACCTGATTCCCATGGGAGATATTCAGCCCCGGCGTTTCGCACGCATAGCCCAGCTCTTTCATCGCCTGGGTCTGAGCCCGTCTCCTGAGGTTCCGGAAGATTTTCTCTACCACCAAAATCCTGATTCCACCGGTCTTTTGACCCCCCAGGAGCGCGCCTGGCTCAACGCCCAGCCCCATATCCGCTTTGCTTTTTCAAATGACTTTCAGCCGGGCCTGATTGTTCATGAAGACGGCCGGCAGACAGGAATATTAAAAGACATGCTTGACCTTATTAACCAGCGATTGGGAACCGATTTCACCATTGTTGCCGATGATCTTCCCGCCATTCGCAAGATGGTCAAGACCCGGGAGGTGGCCGGCCTCCTGGCCATGAGCCCAGAGGCCGGGAAACGTTATCAGCTGCTTCAGACCAGCCCCATTGTGACAACCTTTCCGGTGATCTATGCCAGGTCCAATACCGACGGCAGCATCAACAGCATCGAAGATCTCGCCGGCCGGACCTGTGCCATTGTCGGCGGCATGCCGCTGATCGAAGGTTTGGTGGCCCCCCATGAAGATCGCATTACCATCACCCGGACAAAAACGGTCATCCAGGCCCTGAAACTGCTTTACGAAGGCAAGGTCGACTATTTTATCGGCTTTTCCCAGAATAACTACCTGGTCCATACCAACCTGTTCGTGGGCGTTCAACCGGTCCTGGCCATGACGGACCACAATTACCCTTCTGTGATGGGGGTTCGAGCGGACTGGCCCGAGCTGGTCAGTATCCTCGACAAAGGGCTGGCTTCCATCTCAGATGGCGAACGCAGCGCCATTAATGCCCGATGGTTAAAACTGCCCCAATCCATAGAAAAATCCCCTGTGATCCTCTCTGGGCAGGAAAAAGACTGGCTGGCAAAAAAACAGACGGTGCGGGTCGGTATCTTTGATCTGCCGCCCTTTGTCATCCTTGAAAAAGGGCGGAAACCGTTCGGGATCTCCATGGACCTTCTTGGTTTAGTCTCCGAGCGCACCGGCGTCGACTTCAGTTACGAGACGCTTCCGGTTGCCCTAAATGACGGTACCGATGATGTTAACAGCGGGAACAGCGGTTACGACCTTTTGCATTGCCTGAAGCCCCATTCGGCAACCGATGGTAGCAGCCTGCATACAAAGCCGTACATGCAAACGCCCCGGGTTGTCTTCACCGAGGTGAATGCGCTGCCGGTCAACGGCATGGGGGATCTGTCCGGCCATACCCTCAGCGTCAGGCAGGACAGCGCCCTGCACCGTTTGATCCTGCAAGACTATCCCGAGATCAAACCACTTGTCTTCGAGACCGAACAGGATGCCCTCAAATCCGTGCAAATGGGCAAGGCACAGTATTATATCGGTGCATTGACCATTGCCTCCCAGATGATTTCCCGTAACGGCTGGACCCGTCTCAAAGTGGCCGGACCTTCAGGGCTTGCGGATCTGGAACTGTGCTTTGAAATCCCCGGCAACCGTCCCGAACTTCTCAGCATCATTAACAAAGGGCTTGACAGTATTTCAGGCCAAGAGCTTACGGTGATCCGCAACCAGTATATGACCATGCAGTACGATCACGGCGTCACCCCCAAAGATGTGATCCAATGGGCAGTCATTGTCACCGGGGTGTTCGGCGGATTGATGGGGATGGCCTTCCTATGGAACAGGACCCTGGCTAGGCGCGTTCACCAGCGCACAGCTGATTTGGACCTTGCCAACAGAGACCTGCAGGATGAAATTTGCGAGCGAAAGCGAATGGAAAAAGACCTCAGAGAGAGCGAGGAACGTTTGCGCAAGGCACAGGAAATCGTCCATCTCGGAAACTGGGAATTCGATCTGAAAAACGGCACGTTTACATGGTCGGATGAGATTTTCCGGATTATTGAGGTTGACCCGGCGCATTTTTGTGCATCATACCCGGCCTATCTGGATGCCATCCACCCGGAAGATCGCAAAAGGGTCGACAGTGCATTCACATCCCTGCTGGAAAAGACAACCCCATTCCATATCAAACACCGGTTTCAGTTGCCGAATGGCAGAATAAAATACGTGATTGCGCAGGGCCAGACGGCTGTCACCCCCGAAGGAAGGAAACAGATGGCGATCGGGACCCTTCAGGATATCACTGAACGCGAGAACTTTGAAATTGAGGCAACCCAGCTGCGGAATGATCTGGCACATCTCAACCGGGTCATGACCATGGGGGAACTGTCCGCCTACCTGGCCCATGAAATCAACCAGCCATTGGGTGCAATCCTGAACAATGCCTCTGCCGCTAAGGTGATTCATTCCCAGTTGCCTCAGAAAAATGAAATCCTGGATGAGATCCTGGAAGATATCGCCAAAGACGCCTACCGGGCGGGACAGATCATGCGCAGGACCCGCGGTGCGGTTAAAAAAAGAGACACCACATTTGAACGATTGGATATCAATGACCTGCTGGATGAGGTTGTGGGACTGCTTCATAACGTGTTCAGTCTGGATGGTATCCTGGCCCGGCTGGATAAAACCCATGATCTGCCTCTGATTAAAGGGGACCGCATCCGTTTGCAGCAGGTGGTGATCAATATCGTGACCAATGCCGTGGAAGCCATGCGCGACAGAAGTCCCATGATCCTTACCATCCGTTCATCAGTGAACCCTGGCGCCGGTGTTGTCGTCAGCATCAGTGATACCGGTCCAGGCATTGATGACGCAGTGATAGATGACCTGTTCCAGCCGTTTTTTACCACCAAAAGCTCCGGCCTGGGTGTCGGGCTCCGCATCTGCCGATCCATCATCGAGGAGCATGGCGGTCAGATAAGGGCCCGGAACAATCCGGACAGGGGGGCAAACTTTTACTTCACATTGCCCATAGATCAAGGAGACAGCCAATGAATGATTCTTCAGGCGTTGTCTATATTGTAGAAGACGATGATGCTTTCCGTGGCAGTGTGGCGCGTCTGATCCAGGTCAGCGGGTTTGCGGTCGAGGCCTATGCCTGCGCTGAAGACTTTTTGGCCAGGGCCGATATCAGCTACCCCGGATGCCTTCTGCTGGATGTTCGGCTTCCGGATATTGACGGATTGAGCCTTCAGAAGACCCTTAAAGAAAATGGCTGTTATCTGCCCATTGTTTTTATGACCGGTCATGGCGATATCCCCACGAGTGTCAATGCCATAAAAAATGGAGCCATCAATTTTCTTTCCAAACCGTTTAAACCCGAAGAGCTGCTGAGCACCATCCAGGAAGCCTTTGAAACCCATACCAAATATATACATAATAAACGCGAAACAGACCGTTTCCATGGTCTGATCAGCACCCTGACTCCCCGGGAGAAAGAAGTTTTTCAATGGGTGATCGCCGGTAAATTAAACAAACAGATCGCCCATAAATTGGGTACCACCGAGAAAACCATCAAAGTCCACCGCAGCCGGGTTATGGAAAAAACCCGTGTATCTTCTCTGGCAGAGCTTGTCCGCCTGGCGGAAAAAGCCGGTATTTCCCCGGCCGAGTGATCCCCCGGCTGTCGCCTCAACGATTGAAATCCTGACAACATCCCCCGCCATTTGAATCCCTCCCATGGGCTTCTTTATGACGTATCAAAACGATTGTTGGAAAACCGGCATTGGACCAAGGTCCAATAGACAAAAGATCCATGGTTCCATAAATTATGCCAGGATGTCAGGACATGACCCGGATAATAAATTTGTCATGATCATGAAGGACGGCAAAATTTCCAAAAATAATATCACTTAGGGAGACGATTATGAAAACTGGAAACCGTATAACGCGTGGCCTGGGACTGCTCATTTGCTTGATAGCCTTTGCCATTCCAGCGCTGGCGCAAGACTATGACCTCGTCATTAATAATGGGCGTGTCATCGATCCTGAAACGATGTTTGATGATATTGCCAATGTTGGCATTACCAACGGTCGCATCGCTGCCATCAGCAAACAGCCTCTCTCGGGCACGGAAACCATCGACGCCACCGGGCATGTGGTCGCACCAGGATTTATAGACACGCACTACCATGCAACAGACGTCTTCGCGACCAAGATGGCACTCAGGGATGGCGTCACCACCGGTATGGACCTTGAGGCTGGTTCATTCAATGTAAAGGGTTGGTACGACGAGAAGGCAAAGTCGGGTTGGCAAGTCAATTACGGCACAA
>JBFLKI010000092.1:0-35272 GCA_040883135.1 Desulfotignum sp.
AAAAGGGGGCTGTTTCCAGAAAATCAGGACCGGTTTTCGGGGATCACCTGATCGATGCCGGTAAAAAGATGGGAAAACCGCTTTCCGTTCCGGGAATGGGTTTTATAATATTTCAGACAGGATTCAACGGTTGCCAGCACCTGTTCGCGGGAATGCAGGCCCGGAATTTCCAGGGCGAGACGGGGATGCCGGCCCAGACGTCCCCCCAGCAGAACACGAAATCCGGACTGAACCGGCTCAAGGATCCGGCTCGGGCAGACATGGACACATTTTCCACACCGCTGGCATCGATTCATGTCAATGACCGGTTTTTTGTCTCCTTCCGGGGTGTCTGTCAACCGGACGGCCTGATCCGGGCATGCCTGAACACAGGCGTTACCGCCGGTACAGATGTTATCCCCCACCCCCGGAACCATCGCACCGATGATGCCGATATCCGCGATCTGGGGGTGGGAACAGGCATTGGGGCAATCACTCAAAGTGATGCGGAATACGTGGTGAGGCTTGATGTTCTCTCCCAGCGATGTTTTAAGAAATCCTGGAATGTCCGCCTGTTCCAACAGACGCGTCAGATCCCCGGCAAGCCCTGCCGTGGGGCAGGCGACATGGGGGCATCCTTTGCTGCCGGAACAGACGGACACCTCATACCCGGTCACCGGCTTTGATATGCCGGCACCTGTCATGAAAGAATCTCTCCCCGTGCGCTGATCGTCACCTGTGAAAACGGAATATCCATGCCGCTGTTGTCCAGTGCTTTCTGTATAATATGGGGAAGTCCGGAACAGCAGGGAACCTCCATGATCACGGCGGTGATGCTTTTAATGCCGGATTTTCTGAACACCTCCGTCAATTTGTCCACATATCCCTGGACATCGTCAAATTTGGGGCACCCGATCATCACGGCCCGGCCTGCCAGAAAATCCCTGTGAAACGACGGGTATGCCACCGGGACACAATCGGCGGCAATGACCAGATCCGCATTTTTCAGAAACGGGGCCCCGGCCGGCACCAACCGGATCTGAACCGGCCAGTGCCCCAGAGCGGACGGACCGCCGGAACCGGTCATCCGGGGCTGGTTGGCACAGTCACAGGATGGATGGGAAAAGGTTTTCAACGCCGCTGACGGGCACCCACCGGAAATGACCCGTTTTTCAGGACCTGTCGATTTTTCGGCGTGCGTTTGTTGTTTGAGCCGTTCATGGACCGCTTCTTCGTCAAATTCATCGGCTTCCCTTTCCACAATGTGCAAAGCGCCCTGGGGACAGTCGCCCAGACAGGCTCCGAGACCGTCACAATACTTGTCCGCAACCACCTTTGCCTTGCCGTTGACGATCTGAATGGCGCCTTCCGCACACGACGGCACACAATTGCCGCATCCATCACATTTTTCATCATCGATTTGAATTATTTTTCTGAGCACTTTCATGAATTTCTCCTTGTATCCGAAGTTTTTCGTCTTGGTTTTTTTGTTTGTTTTGGTGTCACATCAGCGTCTGTCGGGCCAACTCTTTTCCGGCATTGGTCAGATACATTCTATCGATTTTTTGGGCCAGGATGTCTGCATCGATCTGCTCTTTTCCCTGACACCCATCCATGTTGGCCAGCATGTCCGCATCATAGACCACTTTAAAATTACAGGTTTCCGAATCTCTGGGGTGATGATGGTGGGAAATGATATCACACACCTCGTTTATCAATGCTTCCCTGGCTCCCAGATCCGCCAGGATTTTTCTGGCCACGGGCGGTCCTTCGACATGCTGATGGTCTGCTTCGGCAGATCCATATTTCTCTTCCGAATTTTTGATGCCGATATCATGAAGATATGCCGCACACAGCACAACCGCCATATTGGCCCGCTCTTTTTTTCCGATCTTTTCCGCATACCGGGCGACCCGCCCGGCATGGCCGATCCGTTTGAAATCCGTGCCAAAATATTGTTTCATCTTCACCGCCACCCGGTCTTTCAGCAGATCTTCCTGCTGGGCCACGAACTCTTCAGGCAATGTGCCCAGACATTGTTCGGCATATTTGCAGTATGCGGCACAGCCGAAATCCATTTCCGGATTCACGATCTTTTTTTTGCAGTGGCCGCATCGACGGGTGGCATCATCCTTGAAAAATTCCATCATATGCCCGCATTCCGGACACTGTGTTTCAAAAATGGCGTTCTGGTCCCAATACTGGGTATCTTGTCCCGGACACTTCATCTTCCACCTTCCTTCAAAGAATTGACTGGTTCATCCGATCACCTGGTTGGCAATCTGCTTTACATCCTGGCGCAAACCTACTATAAATCAACAAGAAAAACCTTGACCTGAATCAAGGAGGGGGGTTTTTTTCAAAAAAATTTTTGTCACTGGCAGTCTCCCCATGGGTATCTGTCAACCAGTTAACAGGAGAAGTATACCGTATCGATCTCTTAAAGACCATTCCACTTTTCTCAGGACTGTCCGGTGAACAGTTGAAAACGCTTGCCGGTATTGCCGTGCGCATGGCGTTCAAGCGCGGAGAGATCATTTTTCAGGAAGGTGACAACGGCAATGGAATCTATATTGTCGACTCCGGGAAAATTAAAGTCTATAAACTCTCTCTGGACGGCAAGGAACAGATTCTTCATATTTTCGGTCCGGGCCATACCTTTGGCGAAGTGCCGGTATTCCAGGGAAAGAGTTTTCCGGCTTCCGCCATGACCCTGGAACCGTCGGATATCGTTTTTCTTCCCAGAGACCGGTTTGTGGATCTCATCACCACCACCCCGGCGTTGAGCATGAACATGCTGGCGGATCTTTCCAGACGGTTGCGGGCATTTACCATCCAGATCGAAGCGTTGAGTCTCAAGGAAGTCCCGGCCCGGCTGGCTGCGTATATCTTGACGTTGTCAAAAGAACAGAGAAATCCAGGGCGGGTTCGTCTTCCCATCTCCAAGGCCCAGCTCTCCAACCTCATCGGCACCACACCGGAAACCATCTCCAGGATGTTCAAAAAAATGGGCGATACCGGTTTGATCCAGGTGCAGACAAAAACCATCGACATTCTGGACAAAGAAGGTCTGATCGAACTGTCAGAATCCGGCCGATTGCAATAACCCGTTTGCCAGGTTTCAAAGGCTGTTTTTTACTGGACTATCATTTATTGTCATGGCATAATCCTGCCATATGAATGATTTTTGAATCCAAAACACGGGTCCGTTTGGGTTGAAATTTCAATCAGCAATCACAGCTATTAGGACAACAACCGTTCTTAAAAGTCATTGTCATATTTCCAACCATCTTGCCAAGGAGGAAAAACATGGGAAAATTATTGAGAATCAACACCAAACAAAAAACCTTCACGTTTGAAGAAACCCCTGAACCCTATGCCGGTCTGGGCGGAAGAGCCCTGACATCCAAAATGATTCTGGATGAGGTGCCGGCCACCTGCCATCCATTGGGAAAAAATAACAAACTCATCTTTGCTCCAGGTGTCTTGTCCGGCTCGCCGGCCGCAGACTCCGGAAGGCTGTCCGCCGGCGCCAAATCACCTTTGACCGGCGGAATCAAGGAAAGCAATGCCGGGGGCCTGGTGTCCCAGAAACTGGCAAAACTGGGAATCACCGGGCTTGTTCTGGAAGACAAACCTGAGGGAGATGATTACAGCCTGATCAAAATCGACAAGGACGGCGTCTCGATCCTGCCGGCGGACGATCTGGTCAAAAAAGGCAACTATGCGGTCATGGAAGCCTTATGGAAGAAATACGGCAAGAACGTCGGCGTGCTCAGTATCGGACAGGCCGGTGAACAATGCCTGAAAGGCTCGTCCATCAACCAGGCGGACATGAACGGCCGTCCGGGACGGGCCCATGGCAGAGGAGGGCTGGGTGCGGTCATGGGCTCCAAAAAAATCAAGGCCATTGTCGTGGATGACTCGGGCGCGCCCCGTGTGGAAATCAAGGATCCCGAAGCGTTCAAAGCCGCCAACAAACGCTGGGTGGAGATGCTTAGAAATCATCCGGTTACCGGTGAAGGTCTGCCGGCTCTGGGCACGGCCGTGCTGGTGAATGTCATCAACGAGGCCGGGACCTTGCCCACCAAGAACTTCCGCTCCGGTCGATTCGATCATGCCCAGGCCATTTCCGGTGAAGCCATGGCGGAAACCATTGAAAAACGCAACGGCATCACCACCGAAGGATGTCACCCCGGTTGTGTGATCAAATGCTCCAATGTCTACCACGGCAAAGACGGCAATTACCTGACCTGCGGGTTCGAGTACGAAACCATCTGGGCGTTCGGCGCCCATACCACCATCAGCGACCTGGACCATATCGCCACCCTGGACCGGATGTGTGACGATTTCGGACTGGACACCATCGAAACCGGTGTGACCATCGGGATCGCCATGGAAGGTGGCATGATCCCCTGGGGCGACGGACAGGCCGCCATCGATCTGTTGTCCAAAGTGGGAGAATACGCACCGGAAGGAAAGATCATTGGAAACGGGGCCCTGTTCACCGGAGACGCCCTGGGCGTGGACCGGGTGCCGGTGGTGAAAAAACAGGCGTTGCCGGCCTATGATCCCAGAACCTGTAAAGGGGTGGGCGTCACCTATGCCACCACACCCATGGGTGCGGACCATACCGCCGGATACGGGGTGACCGCCAACATTCTGAGTGTCGGCGGTTCCATCGATCCCCACAAGAATGAAGGCAACATCGAACTGTCCCAGGGACTGCAGATCGCAACGGCTGCCGTAGATGCTGCCGGACTTTGTCTGTTCGTGGCGTTCGCGGTTCTGGACAATGAAGACGGGCTGCCCACCATCGCCCAGATGCTCAATGCCAGATACGGCCTGAACCTGACGCCTGACGACATTCTGGAACTGGGAAAATCCATTATCAGGAATGAAAAGGAATTCAACAAAAAGGCCGGGTTCACTGAAATAGACGATCAGCTGCCGGAAATGTTTACTGAACCGGTGCCGCCCCATAATGTACCGTGGAACTTCACCAATGAAGATCTTCAGAAAACCCTGAACTTCTGAATTTTGGCTTTTAGCTTCTGACGCCTGCAGCAGGGCGGAAAAAACTTTTTCCGCCCTGCTGCGATTTTCTGGATTTATCCCGCCTGTTCTGATATATCTTCACTGCCATATTGAAAACAGCACCATTTCTTTAACACTTAACAGCGAATCATATGTATCATGAAACTGTTTGAATATCCTTCCACCGAGGCCCGGGCACGTGTCCAGGACATCATCGACCGGGGTCTGGGGTTTTCCAAAGCCGATTTTGACAATGTACAGGCGTTTATCGATGATGTCAGAGCCCGGGGGGACGAGGCCCTGGTCGCTTACACCAACCAGTTTGATTCTACGGCCGTCACCCTGGACACCCTCAAGGTTTCGGATGCCGAGTTCGAACACGCACTGGCATCCGTGGATTCACCCTTCCTGGACACCCTGGACCGGGCCATTGACCAGCTCACCCGATTCCATGCCAGGCAGAAACAGAACGCCTGGATCGACACCCCGAGAAACGGGGTCATGGTGGGACAGCTGGTGCGGCCGGTCGGGGCGGCCGGCATCTATGTCCCCGGCGCCAGAGGCGGAAAAACCCCGCTGGTCTCCTCCGTGCTCATGGGAGGCATTCCCGCCAAAGTGGCGGGTGTGCCCCTCATTGCCCTGATGACCCCGCCCATGGAAACCGGGGAGGTCAATCCGCATATTCTGGCAGCGGCTGCAAAAGTGGGCATTACATCGGTGTTCAAGGCGGGCAGTGCCTGGTCCATCGCCGCCTTGGCTTACGGAACTCGGCAGGTGCCCAGAGTGGATGTGATTGTCGGACCTGGCAACATCTATGTGACCCTGGCCAAAAAAATCGTGGCCGGCACCGTGGGGATAGACATGATCGCCGGACCCAGCGAAATCCTTATCATTGCGGACCATACGGCAGACCCGGAATACGTGGCCGCTGACCTGCTGTCCCAGGCGGAACATGATGCCATGGCCTCCGCCATTCTGGTGACCGATTCCAGAACACTTGCCAAACAGACGGTTGCCGCCCTGGAACGGCAGCTTCAAGCCCTGGAGCGGCAGGATACGGCCCGGCAGTCCATTGACCATTTCGGGGCCATCATGGTGGTACCAGACATCGAGACCGGTATCGATCTGTCCAATCAGCTGGCACCGGAGCACCTGGAACTGATGGTGTCCAATCCCTTTGACTTCATCGACCGGATTCAGAATGCCGGGGCCCTGTTTTTAGGCCATTATACTCCGGAACCCATGGGCGATTACATTGCCGGCCCCAACCATGTGCTGCCCACGGCCGGCACGGCCCGGTTCTCCTCCGCCTTGAGCGTGGATCACTTCATCAAGAAAACCAGCCTGATTCATTATTCAAGATCCGCGTTTGACACCGAAGCGGACGATGTGATCCGGCTGGCGGAAATTGAAGGATTGACCGCCCATGCCAATTCCGTGAAAATCAGAAAATAATTGACTGACCCATGGTTTTTACACTATATTGGCCGATTGTATGAAATTTTGGCAAAAACACCATACCTGAAGATGTAAACCATGCAGACCGTTCGAGGGTTCAGAGATATCCTGCCGGAAAATATCCGGCTGTGGCAGAAAGTGGAAAACCTGGCGGTTGAACTGTTCACCGCATTTGGCTATGAAGAAATCCGCATCCCGGTTCTGGAAAAAACCGGATTGTTCGCCCGGAGCATCGGTGAGACCACCGATATTGTCGAAAAAGAAATGTATACCTTTGACGACAGGAACGGTGACAAGCTGACCTTGCGGCCGGAAGCCACCGCGTCCATATGCCGGGCCTATATTCAGCACAAAATGTATGCCACGGAACCGGTGAGAAAATTTTACATGACCGGCCCGATGTTTAGACGGGAACGGCCCCAGAAAGGACGGTACCGCCAGTTTTACCAGATCGATGCCGAAGTGTTCGGTCTTGATGCCGCCTATGTGGACTGCGAACTGATTTTTCTGCTCAATGAATTGTTCCAGCGGCTGGGCCTCAGCGGGCTGACCGCCCATATCAACAGTCTGGGATGCCCGGAGTGCCGTCCCCGTTTTACCCGGGCCCTGCTGGATTTTCTGGAAAAACGCAAACAGGACCTGTGTGATATCTGCAACCGGCGAATGGACCGGAACCCCCTGCGGGTGCTGGACTGCAAGGTGCAGACCTGCCAGACGGCCCTGACCGGGGCCCCGGCCACGGTGGATTATCTGTGTCCCGACTGTGAAGACCATTTCAATACCGTGAAAACCACCCTGAAAAAACAGGGTGTGGATTTTTCCGTGGATAAATCTCTGGTCCGGGGCCTGGATTACTATACCCGCACCGCCTGGGAGATTCAGACCACCAGTCTGGGTGCTCAGAGTGCCGTGGCCGGCGGAGGCCGGTATGACGGCCTGGTCAGGGAACTGGGCGGGCCCGACACCCCGGCCATTGGATTTGCCATCGGGTTCGACCGTCTGGTGGATATCATGGAACAGCTGGCACCTGCTCCGACAGCCCCCGGTCCGGATCTGTTCATCGTGGCGCTGGGTGATCCGGCCATGGAACTGGCCTATCACCTGTCCTGTGACCTGAACCAGGCAGGCATCAGAACCGACACGGATTTCCGGGGAAAAAGTCTGAAAGCGCTGATGAAGCGGGCGGACAAACTCAACGCCCGATATGTCCTCATTGCCGGACAGGCGGAGTTGGCGGAAAACACCCTGATTCTTCGAAACATGCAGACAAAAGAACAGGTTTCCATACGCATGGACCGGCTGAAACCTGAAATTGAATCCCTGTTGAAAAACAAATAACCCCAATTTAATATATAAAGGACAGACCCGGTGAGTGATTTACTAGGAAATATGAAACGAACCCATTTTTGTGCAGATCTTCGGGAAACAGACATTGGCCAGACTGTGGTGTTGATGGGATGGGTCCAGCACCGCCGGGACCATGGCGGGGTCATTTTTGTGGACCTGCGGGACCGGGAAGGCATCACTCAAGTGGTTTTCAACCCGCTGATTTCACCAGCGGTTCATGAAAAAGCCCAGGGCATTCGAAACGAATTTGTCATCGGGGTTCAAGGAAAAGTGGCGGCCCGGCCTGCGGATATGATCAATCCCAACATGGCCACCGGTGCCATCGAGATCCTGGTGGAGGAACTCAAGATATTTTCCAAAGCCAGAACCCCGGTTTTTCCCATTGAAGATCGGGTGGAAGCCTCTGAAAACATCCGGCTGCAATACCGGTATCTGGACCTGCGGCGGCCCCAGCTCAAGCACAATATTTTGGCCAGACACAAGGCCACCATGGCCATTCGAAACTATCTGAATCAGAACGGGTTCATCGACATTGAAACCCCTTTTCTGACAAAATCCACACCCGAAGGGGCCAGGGACTATCTGGTACCTTCCCGGGTCAATCCGGGCCAGTTCTATGCGCTGCCCCAGTCCCCTCAGCTGTTCAAACAGCTGCTCATGATCAGCGGTTTCGACCGGTATTACCAGATCGTCAAATGCTTCAGGGACGAGGACCTGCGGGCCGACCGTCAGCCGGAATTCACCCAGATCGACATGGAACTGTCTTTTGTCAATGAAGAACAGATCATGGACATCTCTGAAGGGCTGATCAACGCCATTTTCAAAAACGTGCTGGACGTGGATCTCAAGACCCCTTTCCCCAGGCTTACCTATGCCGAAGCCATGGATCGTTTCGGCCTGGACCGGCCGGACCTGCGCTTTGGCCTGGAACTGGAGAATGTTTCCGATATCGTTGAACACACGGAGTTCAAACTGTTTTCCAACGTGGTCAAAAGCAACGGCCTGGTCAAAGCCATCAACGCCAAAGGCTGTGCATCATTTACCCGCAAACAGATCGATGACCTCACCGAATTTGCCGCAGTGTACCGGGCAAAAGGGCTGGCGTGGATCAAGATCAAGGAAGATCAATGGCAGTCGCCCATTGCCAAATTTTTCACGGGGGATGAAAAACTGGCCCTGACGGAGCGCCTGAATCTGGAACCCGGAGATATCGTGTTTTTTGTGGCCGACCAGCCGGCCATTGCCAATGAGGCGTTAGGCCAGCTGAGAAATGAACTGGCCCGGCGCTTGAACTTGGTTCCGGAAAATCAGTATTCATTTACCTGGGTGACGGATTTTCCCTTGATGGAATACGATGACACAGAAAAACGGTATCAGGCCCTTCACCACCCGTTTACCGCACCCTGCGAACAAGACATTCCCAAGCTTGACAACTCCCCGCTTTCGGTCAGCTCAAGGGCGTATGACCTGGTACTCAACGGGATTGAAATCGGCGGCGGCAGCATCCGGATTCATGATACAGCTCTTCAGGAAAAAGTGCTGACCTGTCTGGGCATCTCCAGGGACCAGGCCCGGGAGAAATTCGGATTTCTTCTGGATGCCCTGGATTCCGGAGCCCCTCCCCACGGAGGGATCGCCTTTGGCCTGGACCGGCTGATCATGCTGCTGTGCCGGGAAGATTCCATACGCAATGTCATTGCGTTTCCCAAAACCCAGAAAGCCACCTGCCCGCTGACGGACGCGCCTTCCTTGGCATCATCGGCCCAGCTGCTGGAACTGGGCATCCGGACATCCAAAATCGGGGAATGAGGTGACCCTTTTTATTTAACACACGAAAGCCCGCCGGGCAAACAATCCCCGGCGGGCAAATGAATCGACAAAACGGGGGGTTATATCCGTTTGCGTTTGACCTGAAGAATGGGGGTGTTGAAAACCAGGGCTGACACATTGTCATCCCGTTTGACTTTCAATTCCAACGCGTCTTTGTCAATCTCGAAATATTTTGAAATCACGTCCACAATATCCTGCTGAAGATCGGTCAGGGTCGTGTCGTTGACCTCGAGTTTGTCATAAATCAAAGAGAATTGTAGACGCTTTTTGGCGGCATCCTTGCTGTTTTTTCTGCCGGTGAACCGTTTCAATAATCCGCTGAGCATACAATGTCTCCTTCTTATTTCAACCCGAATGTCTTGCTTATTTTCTGCCACATGCTGGTTTTGTAAACCGGCATTTCAATGGGTAGATCTTCCCCGTTCAGCCGCTTGGCAATCTGTCGAAACGCGGCCCCGGCTTTCGAGTCATTCTGCAGCACCAAAGGCGTTCCGGTATTGGAGGAGATCAGCACTTTTTCATCCATGGGAACCAGTCCCACCAGATCGATGGACAGCACTTCCAGTACATCTTCATGGCTGAGCATTTCCCCGCGCATCACCCGGGCCGGCTCAAGGCGGTTGACGATCAACTTCGGGTTCAGGGACCGGGCATACAGCAGGCCGATGACCCGGTCCGCATCCCTGACCGCCGACACATCCGGGGTGCAGATCACCAGGGCCTCATCCGCCGCCACCACGGAATTTTCAAACCCCCGTTCGATGCCGGCGGGCGAGTCCATGATGATGTAATCAAACCGGGATCGCAGCTCTTTGGCGACCCGCTCCACACCGGCGGTGGTCAGCACATCCTTGTTGTCGCTTTGGGATGCGGGAATCAGAAACAGGTTTTCGATCCGCCGGTCACGGATGGCGGCTTGTTCCACTTTGCAGCGAGCCTGGACCACATCCACGATATTGAAGACAATGCGGTTTTCCAGGCCCATGACCACGTCCAGATTCCGCAGTCCGATATCCATGTCCACAATGGCCACCCGGTTGCCTTCCAAGGCCAGGGCCGCCCCGATGGATGATGTTGCCGTGGTTTTTCCCACCCCCCCTTTTCCGGATGTGATAACAATGATTTTACCTTGCAAATCAACACCTCAACTTTTTTAAAGTATGAATCAAACGACTTCCGGCCAGGGCATTTTCCTGAACGGATTGGTTTTCATATAATCCTGTACCAGAATAGCGCCATTCTCGATACTGGCGAATACTGGCACAGTTTGAACTGCCTCCTCACTGCCTGTGGCCGTGATGGCGGCGATTTTGACAAGCGTGGGTTCAAAGGCAAGGGCAAACACGATGGCATCCTTGTTTTCCGGATTTCCGGCATGCACTTTGCCGGACAGTTTTCCCAGAACAATGATATCTCCACCGGCAATGATTTCCGCGCCGGGATTCACATCCCCGAAAATCATCACATGCCTTGCGGTTTCAATCTTCTGGCCGGACCGGACCCGTCCTTTGAGCATCAGTGCGTTGCTGCGATGGTGGTTCCAGCCTTTAGACAGATCCCGTTGCCGGATTCTCCGGGTGGGTACCGAGGGTTTCTGCGGAGAGGTCGTCACCCGCCCCACTTCAAATTTTTCAATCAGACGGGATTTGATCAGGGAGAAAAAATCCTCATGCCCCCGGATATCCCCCATGTCAATGACGACACTGGCATTGACCGCCAGATGCTTCAATTTTTCGAACAGCTTATCCAGTTCTGTGATGAGCAGTTCTTCGGAACGGGAGGGATCCAGGGTAACCCATAATCCGCCACCGACGCCTTTGAGCTTGACAGGTGCCGTGTTTTCAAAATGTATCATGATATCGGTTCAGTAAGTGCCTTTTTTCTTCTGCTCAAAAATTTGAAGAAATATATGAGATCCATCATATCCTGTCAAGCAATGAATCCCGGAGGGACGATTTGTTCACAACCAAGCACGCGCCCTGATTGAAACCGCCTGGTTATTTTTTTGTTGACACCCGGCTGACAACACCTATAATGCGCAGACACAAACTGTTCTTATACATAGAAACAATGCCGGGTCCATTTAATATTGCCCTTCTGTGTAAATGCTGATAAAAATGCCTAAAAATCGGAGGCCGTATCAATGTTGATCGTCATGAAGAAAAACGCAGCAGATCATCAAGTCCAGGCGGTGGTTGCAGCGGTTGAAAAAAGAGGGTATACTGCCAGACCAATCCCCGGCGGAGACCGGGTTTCCATCGGGATTTTATATAACAAAGGCTCTGTGGATGCCGGTCACTTCCTGGGGTTCGATGGCGTAAAGGAGGTCATTCCGGTGACAAAACCCTATAAACTTGTCAGCCGGGAGTTCAAACAGGAAAACACCCAGATCCGCGTCGGTGAGGCGATTTTCGGCAACGGCACCATGCCCGTCATCGCAGGTCCCTGCGCGGTTGAAAGCTTGGATCAGGTGATGACCATTGCCAAAGCGGTCAAGAAAGCCGGCGCCAAACTCTTCAGGGGCGGGGCATTCAAACCCAGAACGTCTCCTTATTCATTTCAGGGACTGGGACGGCAGGGCCTGGAATATCTGAGCCGTGTCAGAGAAGAAACCGGTTTGCCTGTGGTGACCGAGGTGATGGATTTGGAAACGTTTGATCTGGTGGAAGCCTGTGCGGATATCATACAGATCGGCACACGAAACATGCAGAATTTTGCACTGTTGCGGCGGGCAGGAAAAGCCAAAAAACCGGTAATTCTGAAGCGGGGTATGTCTGCCATGCTTCAGGAATGGCTCATGGCGGCTGAATATATCATGGAAGAGGGCAACGCAAATGTCATTTTGTGCGAACGCGGGGTCCGGACCTTTGTCCGCCACAGCAGAAACACCCTGGATCTATCCGTGGTACCGGCGGTGAAAAAGGAAAGCCACCTGCCTATTATCGTGGATCCCAGTCATGCCGCCGGGGTCAGGGATCTGGTCATCCCCCTGGCCCTGGCATCCGCCGCGCTCGGAGCGGACGGCCTGATGATCGAAGTCCACCATCATCCGGAAGAAGCCATGAGCGACGGAGCCCAGTCTCTTTACCCGGACCAGTTCGCACAGACCATGAAAAAACTGTCCGGTATCCGCACTATTGTTGAAGCATCGTGATACAATCCCATCATATTGCAGGCCGGCAAGGCTCTTCGGTGATTCATGTGGGCGCGCACTTCTCTGACATTGCCCATTACTTGCCGGACCAGCCTCTGGTGATCATCACCGATGAAAACATCCAGGCCCATTACGCCCACGCATTTCCTGAAGCGCCGGTGATCTGCATCGGCACGGGTGAGCAGATCAAAACCCTGGCTACGGTGGCGTTCATCCTGAAAGAGTTGATGGCACTGGGCTGTGACCGGTCTGTCTTTATTCTGGGTATCGGTGGCGGTATTGTCTGTGATATCACCGGCTTTGTGGCGTCCATATTCATGCGGGGGGTGGATTTCGGATTTGTATCCACTTCCCTGCTTTCCCAGGTGGATGCCAGTGTAGGGGGAAAAAACGGGGTGAACGTGTCTGCCTTCAAAAATATGGCCGGTGTGTTCAATCAGCCCCGGTTTGTGATCTGCGACCCCACGATGCTTTCCACCCTGCCCTTGCCCGAAATATCCAACGGGCTTGCAGAAATTGTCAAACACGCCCTTATTGCAGACGCCGATATGCTGACGTTCATTGAAAAGAATCAAAACAGCGCGTTGACCCTGGATCCGGAAACCATTTTTCACCTGGTAACCCGTTCCGTGGCCATCAAGGCCCGGGTGGTTCAAGAGGATGAAAAAGAATCAGGTGTCCGCCGAAAGCTCAATTTCGGGCACACCCTCGGGCATGCCATTGAAAAGCTTGATCCATCCGGTCACGGCAGAGCCGTTTCCAGAGGAATGGTGGCTGCAGCACGTTTTTCCTGTGACAGAGGGATGCTGCCCGCACAGGATACCGAACGGATTGTCGGTCTGCTCCAGGGTCTGAACCTGCCCACGGATCTTCATTTTGATGCGGCAAAAATCTGTGATGCCGTTGTGCAGGATAAAAAAAAGCAAGGAAACAGCTTGTTTTTTGTATTCCTGGAGGCCATCGGCTTGGCCCGCGTGGAAAAAATCCATTTCAAAGAAATTCATGTCTTTATCCAGAGCTGTTTTGCCCGTTGATTTTTCATTCAGAGGCATCCCCGGATCTTTGCAGACTGCCAATTTTTTCTTGACAATTGCCTATTAATCCTATTTAATAACTTAAATGATTAAAAAAGAGGAGCTTGATGTGGAACGGTTCACCCAGCTGTGCAAAACCCATGGGCTCAAGGTCACCCCTCAGCGGGTTGCTGTTTATAAAGCCCTTAAAAAGGCAAAAGACCATCCTTGTGCGGACAATATCCACAAGCAGCTGCTTACGGATTTTCCCAACATTTCTCTGGACACGGTGAACCGGACACTGCTCACCTTTGCCAGAATACAAATCATCGATGTCGTTGAAGGGCAGGGAGACCCCAGGCGGTTTGATCCCAATCTGGAAGAACACCACCATTTTTACTGTCTGTCCTGCAATACCATCATCGATTTTCATGATCCGGATCTAAACCACATCCAGCTGCCGGATGATATCACCCGGTCTGTCACAATCACCGGAAAACGGCTGTGCCTGACCGGATATTGTGCCCGATGCCAAAACCATGCACCTGTCGGCGCAGCCAGCGCCGCGGCGGCAGGTTAAAATTTTGATTTAACTTGTGATAACACGTAACCCAAGGAGAAAAAATGAGTACCCTAAAAGGAACCCAGACTGAAAAAAATCTCTTAACCGCTTTCTCAGGAGAGTCTCAGGCCAGAAACCGGTACACCTATTTCGCCAGTGCCGCCAAAAAGGAAGGATATGTCCAGATTTCCGACATTTTTACCGAAACCGCCAACCAGGAGAAAGAACATGCCAAACGGCTGTTCAAATTCCTGGAAGGGGGAGAGGTTGAAATCACGGCCGCATTTCCGGCGGGGGTTATCGGCACCACGCTTGAAAACCTGAAGGCTGCGGCTGAAGGTGAGTCCTACGAATGGAACGAAATGTATCCGGGATTTGCCGCCACTGCCAGAAAAGAAGGCTTTGAGGCGATTGCCGCAGTTTTCGAAGCCATCGCTGTAGCGGAAAAACAGCATGACAAGCGGTACAAGGACCTGGCAGCCAATATCGAAGCCGGAAAGGTATTCAAAAAAGACGCCCCCATTACCTGGCGCTGCCGGAACTGCGGATACCTGCATGAAGGCACCGAAGCCCCTGATATGTGCCCGGCCTGTGCCCATGAGCAGGCCCATTTTGAAGTACTGGGAGAAAACTGGTAAGTTTTTCCCCAAACCGGGATTCACAATTTTGTCCGGTCCAAATTTTTACATAACCCGGCCCCGGCCCTGTTGCGCAGGATTCCGGGGCTTTCGCTTTTTCAGCCCCGGTCGAAAACCGGGCTGGAACCATCCCGTCAATTGATTCACTATTTGACAAATACCCCTCAGACACCTATTATTTAAAAAATTGTGCATGAGCCTTTCAAGCACGGCTGTATTGTGAACCCATTAACAAAAAGTTAGGACATTGTCATGACCGATAAAATCATTGAAATTGATGACGAAGGATTCGAAGAAAAAGTACTCAAATCAGAAAAACCGATCATGGTCGATTTCTGGGCACCTTGGTGTGGCCCCTGCAAAGCCATTGCACCGACCATCGAGGCATTGGAAAAAACATATGGCGATCAGATAACATTCGCCAAGGTCAATGTGGATGAAAACCCTCTCAGCCCCAGCAAGTATGGCGTTCAGGCCATTCCCACCCTGATTTTTTTCAAAAACGGTGAAATCGCCGATCAGATCACCGGCATGGTTGCCAAGGAGAAATTGGAACAAACCATTAAAAACATCCTGTAAGGAGAGCATGGCATGCCTGCGTTCGATCATGATCTTGTAATTATCGGTGCCGGTCCGGCCGGACTCACTGCCGGACTTTATGCTGCCAGAGCCAGACTGGATGTGCTGCTCATTGAAAAAGCCGTTCCAGGGGGCCAAATCATCGTTACGGACTGGATTGAAAACTACCCGGGATTTCCCGATGGTATCAGCGGGTTTGACCTGGCAGAAAAGATGAAAATTCAGGCCGAAGCCATGGGTTTGAAAATGGAAACCGCGGAAGTGCACTCTTTGAATTTGACCCCGGGTGTCAAGGAAGTGGTTCTCCAGGAAAAAACCATCAAAGCCAGAAGCCTGATCATTGCGTCCGGTGCGTCTCCTAAAAAGCTGGGTATTGGAGAAGACCGGTATATGGGCAAAGGCATTTCCTTCTGTGCCACCTGTGATGCCCCGTTTTTCAAGGAAAAAACGGTGGTGGCCATCGGGGGGGGAGATACGGCGGTACAGGAAGCGATTTACCTGACAAAATTTGTGAAAAAAGTGTACCTGGTCCATCGCAGGGATGAACTGAGAGCCACCAAGATTCTTCAGGAACGGGCGTTTGCCAACGATAAAATCGAAATCATCTGGGATACGGTGGCGACCGGGGTCGACGGTTTTTTCGGCATAGAAGGCGTGCATGTCAAAAACGTTAAAACCGGAGAGGAAAAAACCCTGAAAGCCGACGGATGTTTTATCTGGGTAGGAACTCTCCCCAATACGCAGTTTCTGGGGGATTCATTAGATACAGATGCGTATGGATTCATCCGTGCCGATGCCAGAATGCAGACCAGTGTCCCCGGCGTTTTTGCGGCCGGCGACGTACGGGACACCCCATTGAGACAGGTGTCGACGGCCGTGGGTGACGGCGCCATTGCTGCGGTTTCCGCTGAACACTATCTTGAGAACGAATTCAAATGAAACAACTTATTTGTCTGATATGTCTGGCGTTTCTGATATCCGGATGCGCCCTGTTCGACAGTCCCCGACGGATGGAAAAAACGGCTGATCAACTGGCTGCCGAGGGGGCCTCCGCCTTCATGAGCGGGAAATACAAGGCCGCTATCACCGCGTATACCGATTTGAAGGACTGGTATCCCTTTTCCAGGTATGCCATTCTCGCGGAATTGAAAATTGCAGATGCCCATTTCCATCTCAAGGAATATCCTCAGGCCATTGCGGCATATGAACAGTTTGAAAGAATGCACCCCAGGAATGAAGCCATCCCTTACGTCATCAACCAAATCGGCCTGAGCTGGTTCAATCAGATGGATACGGTGGACCGGGATATCGCTCCGGCAAAAAATGCCCTTGCCCAGTTCCGGCGCCTCATGGAACAGTTTCCGGATGATGAATATGCACAGCAGGCTCCGGAACGCATCCAAGTCTGCATCGAAAAAATTGCCGGCCATGAGCTGTACGTGGCAGAATTCTACATGAAAACCGGGAAATATCTGGCCGGGTTGAAACGGTTCGAACATATCGTGGAATTCTATCCCGGTACCCCCCAGAGTGAAACAGCGCTGAACCTGATTCCGGAATGTGCCGCTCTGGCGGAAGCTGCTGAAAAAGATTGATTTCGCCTTTACTTTTTTTCCGAACAGGGGTATAAGCGTAAGGTTTTTATTTTTGATGAATTTTTTTTTGGAGTGTTGATAAAATGTCTAAAGAATGTGCTATTTGCGGCAAAAAACCGCTGGTGGGCAACAATGTCAGCCATGCCCACAACCTGAACAAACGGCGTTTCAATCCCAACCTGCAACGGGTCCGGGCACAAATCAAACCCGGGTGTGTCAGAAAAATCGATGTCTGTACCCGCTGCATCAAAGCCGGCAAGGTGACAAAGGCCGCCTGACAGTTATAGCATTTTTGCCGCCAGTTCCGCCAGTTCAGACCGTTCCCCCTTTTCCAGATTGACATGGGCATACAGGGGCTGCCCTTTCATCTTTTCGATGATATAGGCCAGCCCGTTTGTCTGGCTGTCCAGATAAGGATGATCGATCTGGAAAATATCCCCGGTAAAAACGATTTTAGTACCTTCTCCGGCCCGGGTGATAATGGTTTTCACCTCATGAGGTGTCAGGTTCTGTGCCTCATCCACAATAAAAAAGACCCGCACAATGGATCGCCCCCGAATATAGGAAATGGGGGTGATCACGATTTTTTCCTCTTCAAGAAGCTCCCGGATCTGTTTGGCCTGTGAATTCTGTTCGTTGAAATGGTTCTGTATTACGGTCAGGTTGTCATACAGCGGTTGCATATAGGGGTCCAGTTTGGAGGCCACGTCTCCGGGAAGAAATCCCAGATCCTTGTTGCTCAGCGGCACCACCGGTCTGGCAACAAAAATCTGTCGGTAATACTGTTTTTTTTCCAGGGCCGCTGCCAGAGCCAGCAGGGTTTTTCCGGTACCCGCCTTACCGGACACGGTTACCAGCGGAATATCGGAATTGAGCATGGCATGGAGCGCAAATGTCTGCTCCGCATTTCTGGGCTTGATACCGTAGCTCGTTTTGGATTGTATCAACTTAATGGATTGACGCTGCCCGTCATAAACTGCCAGCGCTGAATTGGATCCGTTTTTTAAAATGAGATGTTCGTTGGTATAAAATGATGTCTCCATATTCAACACGGATTCCGGCACTTCAAACGGTTTTTTGTAAAGAGTATCGAAGACCGTTGACGGAACATGCTCGACGACCTGAAAACCAGTGTACATGTCCGAGAGGTTTTCTACGAATTTTGAATTGTAATTTTCCGTTTTAAGTCCGATCGATCTGGCCCGAAGTCGCAGATTCACATCTTTGGTCACAAAAATGACATTGTGGAACCGATGTTTTTTGGCCACTGCATATGCGATATTCAAAATTTTGATATCCGGCGTGATTTCCGTGAAATTTTTCTTTATGAGGTCATCCAGCGGCTCGTCCAGACAGATGGAAATTGCGCCGTTGCCATCCTCGATGGGAACCCCCCCGTCGAACATTTTATCGCTGGACAACGCATCCAGGGTTCTTAGAAAATCTCTGGCATTGCAATTGATGACATTGTTTCCCTTTTTGAATTTGTCCAGTTCCTCGATCACCGTTATGGGTATATATATCTCGTTATCCTTGAACTGATGAACACATCCGCTGTCATGAAGAATGACATTGGTGTCCAGAATAAAAATTTTCTTCATCACATCTCCGGAGAAATAATCTGACTATTGTTAATCATTATGAACGACCCGTTTGACTTCGATCACTTTTTTTACCCGTCTCAAAGCGGACATGATTTTGCGCAGCTGATTCGAACTTTCCACCATGATGGTAAAATAAAACATGGCCACACCGGTATCGGACGTATCGGTTTTGGCACTGAGGATATTGGCGTTGTTTTTGGATATCACCGAGGCAATATCCGCCAGCAGGCCGAAACGGTCATCGGTTTTGATCCGGATGCTGGCCGGATAGGAATCATGATATTCCCCGCTCCACTGAACATCGATGAGCCGCTCCGGGCTCATTTTCAGAACATTGATACAATTTTTCCGGTGAATGGTCACGCCCTGTCCCTGGGTGATATACCCGGTGATCGGATCACCCGGAAGCGGATTGCAGCATTTGGAAAATTTGACCAGAACGTCATTGAGCCCTTTGACAATGATTCCGGTGTCTGATTTACGGGACCGGGTATCCGCCGATTTGGGCGGAATCTCTTCCTCTTTGCTCTCTTTTTCCAAATGCGGCAGGGCCTTGTTCAGAACCTGCATGGGCGTCAGTTTGCCGAATCCCACATGGGCGATCAGATCGTCCACGGATTTGAATCCGAACGTGTCTGCCACCTCTCCGATGTGTCCGGATTTGATCAGGGCATTGAAGTTCTGATTTTTTTTCCGGAACAGCTTCTCACACATTTCCCGACCCAAGGTATAGGAGCGTTCCTTTTCCCTGGCATTGATCAGAGCCCGGATCTTGGTTCTGGCCTTGACCGTCTTGACAAAGGCCAGCCAGTCCGGACTGGGGGCATGTCCTTTAGTGGTGATGATTTCAACCCGATCGCCTGTCTTGAGTTCATGGGCCAGCGGCACGATCTTTCCGTTTACCTTGGCACCGGTACACTCCGCACCCACTTCCGTATGTATCAGATATGCAAAATCCACCGGAGTCGCCCCTCTTGGCAGGGTCTTGATCTCACCGGCCGGGGTGATCACATAAATTTCATCCGGATACAGATCGATACGCACATTTTCCAGGAACTCATCCGGATCATTGAAATTTTCCTGATTTTCGACCAGGTTCCGGATCCAGGCAAACATTTCCCCGGTGTTCTCATCGATGTGGGTCCCTTCCTTGTAGCTCCAGTGGGCCGCGATGCCGGATTCGGCGATCCGGTCCATCTCCCGGGTCCGGATCTGGATCTCCACCCGCTCCCCTTTGGGACCGAGCACCGTGGTATGGATGGACTGATACATATTGGGTTTGGGGTTGCCGATATAATCCTTGATCTTGTAGTAAATCGGCTTCCACATGGAATGGATGGCCCCCATGGCGGCGTAGCACTGGGGTACAGTGTCCAGAATGATGCGGAAGGCGATGATGTCGTACACCTCGTCAAAATCCAGATTCTGGGAGATCATCTTCTGATAGATGCTGTAATGCTGCTTGTAGCGTCCCTTGATCTCACAGGGCAGTTCCATCTCTTCCATCTTGTAGTGAAGGCTGGTGGACACCTCTTTGATATATTCTTCTTTTTCATGCTTGGCCCGGTTCACCAGGGCATCGATCTGTTCATACTCATCGGGCAGGGTGTAAAAAAAAGCGATATCCTCCAGTTCGTTTTTCACCCAGAATATCCCCAGTCGGGCCGCAATGGGGGCATAGATATCCAGGGTTTCCTGGGCGATGGCTGCCTGTTTTTCCGGTTTCTTGTGATATTTCAGCGTCCGCATGTTGTGCAGCCGGTCCGCCAGTTTAATGAGCACCACCCGGATGTCATCGGCCATGGCAAGAATCATTTTTCTCAAAGATTCCGCCTGCTGGGCCGCTTTGTTGGAAAAGGGCAGTGCCGACAACTTGGTGACCCCTTCCACAATATGGGCCACTCCGGATCCGAACAGGGCCTCGATATCTTCCTTGGTGGCCGGGGTGTCCTCGATCACATCATGGAGCAGGGCCGCGGCAATACTTTCCACATCCAGACGCATATCCGCCAGAATATGGGCGACTTCCAGAGGATGGGACAGATACGGTTCACCGGACAGCCGCACCTGCCCCTCATGGACCCGGGCCGAATACACATACGCCCGGTCTATGATATCCAGATCCGCATCCGGATTGTATTCGGCAATGGTATCGAGTATGTCCGTAATCCGAATCATGGGCCGATCCTGTCCCGGCTGTCCCTGAATGCCCGATCAATAGGCCTTGGCAAACAATACCCGCTCTTCACTCGGCTTGTCGCAGCATATGCACCGACCGGCTTCTTTGAATGACTCAAAAGGAATGCACCGAATGGTGACGGACAGCGCTTTTTTTATCTGCTCTTCACATTCTGTTGAACCGCACCAGTGAGAATAGACGAACGCCCCGTTACGGGACCCTTTGGCATCCTTGTAAATCTCTTCAAACGCCTGCCAGGTGTCGATATGAAATGTGTTCGCTTTCTGAAATGCCAGGGCCCTGTCAAACAGGGACTGCTGAATCTGGTCCAGAATGTCGGTGATCGAGGAAATAAAGGTGTCTCTGCCCATGCTTTCCTTCTGACCGGTATCCTTGTCCCTTCTGGCCATGAAAACGGTATTGGCGGCAATATCCCGGGGACCCAGCTCCACTCGGACAGGAATGCCTTTTTTCACCCAGTCCCATCCCCTGGCACCACCGATATCCCGGTCATCGATCTCCACGATCACGGGCCGGCCGTGATACATTTTTTCATTCAACGCCGCCTTCAATGCATTGGCACTCTCCAGAACTTCCGAGTTGTTCTGCTCTTTTTTCACAATCGGCAGAATCACCACATGGGCCGGCGCGATCCGCGGCGGCACCACCAGGCCGTCATCATCGGAATGCACCATGATCATGCCGCCGATCATCCGGGTGGAGGTTCCCCAGGATGTGGTCCAGGCATATTGTTCCTGGCCCGCTTCGTTCTGAAACCGGATGTCCGATCCTTTGGCGAAATTCTGTCCCAGAAAATGGGAGGTGCCGGCCTGAAGCGCTCTTCTGTCCTGCATCATGGCCTCGATGCAGGTGGTGTCATCGGCCCCAGGAAACCGCTCCGATTCGGTTTTGCGGCCCTTGATCACCGGCATGGCGAGCCGGTCCTGGACAAAATCAGCATACAGATCCAGCATCTGAAGGGTTCTTTGTACCGCTTCATCTCTGGTGGCATGGGCCGTATGTCCTTCCTGCCACAAAAATTCGCTGGTTCTCAAAAACATCCGGGTGCGCATCTCCCAGCGCACCACATTGGCCCACTGGTTCAGCAGTATGGGCAGATCCCGATAGGAGGAGGTCCATTTGGACATGGATTCGCCGATGATGGTTTCAGATGTGGGCCGGACAATCAGCGGCTCCGCCAGTTCCCCGGCCGGCACCAGCCTGCCGTCCGCCCCTTTTTCCAGTTTATGGTGGGTCACCACGGCGCACTCCTTGGCAAACCCTTCCACATGTTCAGCTTCTTTCTCCAGATATGACAACGGGATGAAAAGGGGGAAATAGGCATTTTTAACCCCGGTTTTCTTGAACTCGCCATCCATCTGCATCATGATGTTTTCCCAGATGGCATACCCCCAGGGTTTCATGACCATGCATCCCCTGACCGGGGAATTTTCTGCCATATCCGATGCCTTGATGATTTCCTGATACCACTGGGCATAATCTTCTTCCCGGGTCGGGGTAATGGCTGTTTTATTTTTTGCTCCCATTCACATCCTCCGAATTTTGCGTCATTTTCTCGATTTCATCCAACAACTGGTCCACCAGCCGGTCCTGGGGCACCTTTTTGAACACCTTGCCTTTTTTGAACAGAATGCCGGTCCCGTCCGCACCGGCGATCCCGATATCCGCCTCTTTTGCTTCCCCCGGCCCGTTCACGACACATCCCATAATGGCAACTTTAATCTGAGTGTCCCGCTCAAGTAAAGCTTTTTCTACATCTTCAGCGATTTTAAACAGATTGATCCGGCACCGGCCGCAGGTCGGACAGGAAATGATTTCCGGTCCCTTCCGGCGTATGTCCAGTGCCCGCAGAATTTCATACCCGGTACGGATCTCTTCCACCGGATCCCGGGTCAAAGACACCCGGATGGTATCCCCCAAACCCCTGGACAGCAGCAGACCGATACCGATGGCGGATTTGGTGATCCCGGCATACAGTCCGCCGGCTTCGGTGACACCCACATGAAACGGCACATCGGTTTTTTCTGCCAGCAGGTGGTAGGCTTCCACGGTTCGGGCCACATCCGAGGCTTTCAAAGACACCTTGATATGATCAAATCCCAGATTTTCCAGTATCCGGATATTGGCCAGCCCGCTTTCCGCCATGGCTGCGGCCGTGGTTCCCAGCCGCCGTTCGATCTCTTTTTCCAGAGATCCGGCATTCACCCCGATTCTAATGGGAATCCCGTGGGATGTTGCACAGTCCACCACTTGTTTGACTTTATGGCGTGCCCCGATATTGCCCGGATTGATCCGCAGCCCGTCGGCCCCGGATTCAGCCGCTGCCAGCGCCAGCCTGAAATCAAAATGAATATCTGCAATCAGCGGAATGGTGATCCGGTCCTTGATCTGTCGAATGGCCCGGGCATCCGCCATTTCCGGCACCGCCACCCGGATGATTTCACAGCCGGCCGCGGTCAGGGCCTCAATCTGTTGAATCGTGGCCTGGGTATCACTGGTCCGCGTGTTGGTCATGGACTGGACCGAAATCGGGGCATCGGATCCCACCATCACCTGACCTACCCGGATCTGGCGGGTTTTTCTTCGAGGATTCACCAAAGGCGCCATATTCATTCCTTTATCTGTTCAGGCATGCCAAGTGCCAGAACATATCACATTTGTCACAATCGCTTCAACCCGGCAACCGGGACAAGACATCATCAAACACGCCTGCCAACACCGCCAGAGACCGGTTCAGGGCCGATCGACTGAACACCTCCAGACTCACCGTGCCCTGATATTGTTTCACCAGTTCCATGACCTGGCACAGCTGATCCGGCCCCAGCAGATCCAAACCGACATGGTCACGGATTTTGTGCCCCACGATTCCCACCCCGTGAAGGTGCATCACGGCAATTCGTCCCTGAAACAGATTGACACTGTGCTTCAGGTCATACCCATACCGGAAATGGTGCCCGACATCCAGGCAGATCCTCAGATCGTATGCTGTCAACAGCGGCACCAGGCAATCAGGCGGATACGCCAGCGTTTCCACGGAAAAAATTTCCAGGTTCGGCACATACCGCATCAGCCGGGTCAGGCCGTCTCGGGCCAATGCCTGCCAGGCATCGGTCTTTTCAGAGGTGTCACACCCCACCATTTCCAGATGCAGCGTATGGGTGGACGGGGCCAGGGGCCGGCACAGATCCACCACCCGGGCAATGGTTTCGGCCGCGTGCTGCCGTGCCCTAAGCGATGGATGGGTCAGACTCACATCCGTGGGCAGATGAATATTATACGTGACATCCAGCGTTTCCGACAACCGGGCCAATTCGGCAATTTCCGTTTTTCCCGGTAGAACGCTTTCCGGCATGCTTTCAAATATCAGCAGCTCGATCTCATCAAAAAACCGGCCGATCTTTTTCACATTCGGAAGAATATGATCCGGGTCGATAAAGGAGGTGGTGCCGATACGAAACGGTCTTTTCATGTCCCGGACGCCTTCAAAAAAGCGACTTTTACGGCACACAACACCAGAGCCCCCAGCAATCCCGTGATCGACGCGGCCTGCATCAGTCTGCAGGCCTGGTGAACGGCTGAAATTTCCGGATCCGCATAGGCGCTTCCGATAAAGGGTTTATCCACCTGTCTGCCATGGTAGATGCTGGGACCACCCAGCCGGATCTCCAAGGCCCCGGCAAACGCGGCTTCCGGAAAACCGGCATTGGGGCTTTTATGGCGCCGGCCTTCGGACATTCCCACGCGCAATGCCCGGGTCCCGGAGATGCCGGGCAGACATGCCGCAGCCGCCGCAATCACAAACACCGACAACCGGGCCGGAATGAAATTGGCCGCATCATCCAGGCGGGCTGATGCCCGTCCGAACAGCAGGTACCGGTCGTTCTGATACCCCACCATGGAATCCAGGGTATTGATCATCTTATACGCCACGGCCCCGGAAACACCCAGGATCACAGCCCAGAAAAGCGGCGCCAGAAATCCATCCACAAAATTTTCCGCCACCGTCTCAACAGCCGCCCGGGTCACACCGGCTTCATCCAGATTCCGGGGGTCTCTGCCCACTATCAAACCGACCTTTTCCCGGGCGGTTATCAGATCTTTTTCCGCCAAAGGCTTTGCCACAGCCATGGCGGCATCTTTCAGTCCTTTAACGGAAAAACAGAAAAACAGCAGCACCGCCTGAACCCCCGCCCCCAGCATCGGATGAATCCATTCAGTCAAAGTGATCAGAATCAGGGCCATTGCATAGGAGATCCCCACCAGAAAAAAAGTGAAAAAAACACCGGCGGTCAGCGGATTTTTAAAGGCCTGCCGGAAGCGGGGTTCGAAAAAACCGATCGCGTTTCCCATGCCCACCACCGGGTGAGGCAGATACCGGGGGTCTCCCAGAAAAAAATCCAGGCCGACGGCGATGATCAGAACATACCAGGCGGCCTCAATCATTGCGACAGCGCCTTTTTCAGGCTGGCAGCCAGTTTCAGATTGCTTTCCCGGTCTTTGAGGGAAAACCGCACAAACCGGTGATTCAGCCCGTGAAAATTGGAGCAGTCCCGGATCAGAATCCGATCCTGCCCCACCCGCCGGCACACCTGGGGCGCGGTGTGATACAGCAGCCGGGCCAGCACAAATCCGGTGTGCCCCGCAACCGGCACCAGGCCGGGAATGGCTGCTTCCTCTTTCAGAAACCAGTGTTTTTCCCGGGCGATGAACGCCCGGGTTTTTTTATAAAACGGGACAATCTGTTCCGGATGGTCGTAAATATCTTTGATCACCACCTGGGCCAAAGCATTGATGTTCCAGGGCTGGCTGTAAGACCTTACTTTTTCGATCAAATTAGTTGCCCCGTTGAGAAACCCGGTACGCAGTCCGGGGATGGCAAATATTTTGGACATGGACGAAAGCACCAGCAGATTGGCGTATTCATCGGCATGAATCAGAGACCGGTCGTCACCGTCTGTCACAAACGGCAGATAGGACTCATCCACCACAAAACAGGTCCGGGGATGCCGCTGCAACAATGTGATGATAAATGGGGGATCCAGCAGCACACCGGTGGGATTGTTGGGATTGCAGACAAACACCAGATCTGCATCCGCCGCCAGGTCGGATACCGCTTCCAGGTCGGGGGAAAACCCGGCCTCCGGCTCAGCGATCCAGTATTTCGGTTCAATTTTGTGCATCCGGCACGCATCCGCGTAATCCGAATAGGTCGGTCCCAGAATCAGCACATTTTGCGCCTGCAGTGCCAGGGGCAGGATATAGATGAACCAGGTGGTACCGTTACCGGCGACCACCGTGCCCGGATCGATGTCATGGTACCTGGCAAAACCCTGGACCACGGACCGGGCATCCGGTTCCGGAAGAGACTGGATCGCGGAAACATGGTCCTGGATGACCTGTGTGATCCGTTCCGGAGGACCCAGGGGATTGATGTTGGCGCTCATGTCGACAATTTCGTTTTCATGGCACCCCAGTTCTCTTGCCAGTGCTGCTTTGTTGCCGCCATGGCCGATAATCATGATACGTTCCTTATGTTACACCAGAGCGGCACCGCAGACGAGAAACAGCCATGCTTCCAGAATTTCGGTCATGGCGCCTAGCATATCCCCTGTGATGCAGTTCATTTTTTTTCTGTAAAACCATAAAATCGCCGGACAGCCGACAGCAAACGCCAGGTTCAATATCAGACCGTTAACCCCCATAAACAGGGACAGACACAGGGGGATGACACAGAAAATAAAATCTTTCACGCCCAGGGGCGAGGCAAACAGATCCAGGCCGGTACCCGTGTTTTTCCGGCCGTAGGGCAGAAACCGAATGCCGAAAATCATGGCGCTCCTTGCATAGGCGGGCACCAGAAGCAGAATCAGCCGGAGATCGCCCGAAGCGGTCCCGGATTTTACCGAATATATTCCAGCCAGTTTTACTGCCAGCACGCTGATGACGGTGACCAGCCCCATCATTCCGATACGGCTGTCCTTCATGATTTCCAGGATCCGCTCTCTGGGTCGGTGACTGAAAATACCATCCGCCGTATCGCCCAGCCCATCCAGATGAAAGGCCCCGGTGACAATCAGAAGACAGAGCAGATCCATCAATGCCGCCACCGGCAAAGACCACAACCTGGAGGCGATCGCATCCGTCAGCACCAACAGACAGCCCAGAATCAGCCCCACCACCGGAAAAAACCGGATCATGCCCATGGGGGAATACACGCCATCCCGGCCGGCCGGCAGAATGGTCAGAAAGAGCAGGCTGGCCCGTAAATCAGTGAAAAAACCGCTGGATGAAGAAGATGATGTCATGGCGCACTGTTCACGAAAAAATTCGATTTACGGCCGGTTTGATCTGAAGGGCCTGACCCGCCACCGTGAGCACCACCCGGTCCGCCGTATCGGCCATCAACTGGTTCACCTGACCGGCCAGATCCCGGAACCGCCGGGCCAGAGCATTTTCCGGCACAATCCCGTATCCCACCTCATTGGAGACCAGCAAAACCGGACACTGAATTCCGGAAAAAGACCGGGTTGTCTGTTTGAGCCGATTTTCGATTTCCGGGTCGTCCATGTCGGCGGCCATCATGTTCGAAATCCACAGGGTCAGGCAATCCACGACAATCACATCTGCCGTCTGAGCATGGGCCAGAATGGTTTTGTGGATGTTCACCGGTTCTTCCACCGTTTCCCAGTCTTTTCCCCGCTCCGCCTGATGGGCCTGCACCCGTTTTTCCATTTCCCGGTCCCGTGGAACGGAGGTGGCCAGAAAAATTTTGCGCCGGCCGGGAACGGCATTGGCGGCATTCAGTGCAAACCGGCTTTTGCCGCTTCTGCATCCGCCGATAACCAGTGTGATACGGGGTCTGTCATTCAAAATATTGGGTTTCTTTCTTTGTGTGTCTATGAGTTAAAACCGGTACAAGATACCGTATCCATCACTGAAGATGCAACCCCAAAATACCGGAAATTTTTAGGTTTACAATCTATATGGTTTCATGTAAACAGAAGCAGTTCAATTAACATGATGGTGTTAGGTTTAAAGGAGGCAGGTATGATCAACAGAAGTACTATCAACGTACTGAACCTTAAACCCGTAACCCGCAGCATGTGTTCCGCTTTTTACGAAAAAATCAACGCGGAACTTCACAGCCCTGAAGCGATCAGGGAATCGGTCTCCTGGTGGCAGGACAACAAGGAGAAACTCAACGAACTGTGGTGGGTCCTCAACTATTATTCGGAATCCCTTGACCCGGAAAGGGAAATCAGGGCCCGCGTGGAACATCATCTGGATTCCCTCGCCCTGGAAAAAACCGCTGCACTGGATCTCCCTCCCGACATATCAACGGCACTGGAACCGTACTGATCCCTGCCCGGTGGTCATGGCCAGGCCCGCCGGGAACACCCCCATATGAAATCCATTGAAGAAATCTCTTTGCTGTATGAAATCAGCGAAGCTTTAAACCAGCACATGGACATGAAAAAATCCTTGTTCAAGGTGCTGACGGTGTTGTCTGAATCCATGAATCTGGTGCGGGGCATCATTTTTCTCACCAACCGGGAAAATGGGGAAATCCGCATTGAAATCGCCCATGGGATTTCAGAAGAGACCACCCGGAAAATCAAATATCTTCCCGGAGAAGGCATCATCGGGAAAGTGGTGGAGACCGGCAAACCCGCGGTGGTTCCCCGTATCAGCAAGGAACCGTTGTTTCTGGACAAAACCCATTCCCGGAATATGACCCGGGGCCAGGATTATTCCTTTATCTGCGTGCCCATAAAAAAAGACAACCAGGTGGTGGGGGCCATCAGTGCAGACCGGCCCTTCGAGGGAAAACAATCGCTCCAGCAGGGAGAAAAAATTCTGTCCGTGGTGGCGGCCATGCTGGCCCACCATGTGATCAACATCGAAATGATCCGACAGGAAAAAGAAACCCTTAAAACGGAAAACCTGCGCCTCAAATCAGAACTGGAAAACCGGTACAGCTTTTCCAACATCATCGGCAATTCCAACAAAATGCGGGAAGTGCTCCAGATGATCGCCCAGGTCTCTTTTTCTTCGGCCACGGTGTTGATCCGCGGCGAAAGCGGCACCGGAAAAGAACTGGTGGCCAATGCCATTCACTACATTTCAGAACGGCACCATAAACCGTTTATCAAGCTCAACTGCGCCGCCATCCCGGAAAACCTCATCGAAAGCGAACTGTTCGGCCATGAAAAAGGGGCGTTTACCGGTGCGTCCCATCTGAAAAAAGGCAAGTTCGAACTGGCGGACCAGGGCACGATTTTCCTGGATGAAATCGGCAACATGGCTCCGGGGGCCCAGGTCAAGCTGCTGCGGGTTCTCCAGGAAAAGGAATTTGAACGGGTGGGCGGATACAAACCCATTCAGATCGATGTCCGCATCGTGGCCGCCACCAACGCCAATCTCGAAGAAATGGTGCAGCAGGGACGATTCAGAGATGACCTGTATTTCCGGCTCAATGTGTTTCCCATTTACATTCCCAGCCTGCGCATGCGTAAAACAGATATCATTCTTCTGGCCGATCATTTTCTGGAAAAATACCGCAAAACCCACGGCAAGGATATCAAACGCATCACCACCCCGGCCATTGACATGATGATGGAATACCACTGGCCCGGCAATGTCCGGGAACTGGAAAACTGCATCGAGCGGGCCGTGATCCTTTGCAATGAAGGCGCGATCCACTCCTATCATCTGCCGGCCACACTTCAGACCGGAACCGAATCCAAGACCCTGCCGCTGTCTCTGGAAGCGGCGGTGTGCAGTCTGGAAAAGGAGATTATCATGGATGCCTTGAAAAACACGCGGGGAAATATCAAACAGGCGGCCCGGCTGATCCAGATCACGGTACGCAAATTTTCCTACAAAGCAGCCAAATATGGTATCAATTACAAAGAGTTTCGATAAAGCTGACGCGGAGCTCAGACTGAATCAGGCGTTCAAAGGCGTGGATGAAGCAAAGGCCGATACTGCTCACCGCCGTCACCACAACCATCGGCGCCGTTCCCATTACGTTTGAACCGGTGTTTTAAGGGCTTGCCTGGGCATTGATCTTCGGGCTGTTCGCTTCCACCCTGTTTACCCTGATCGTGATTCCGGTGACCTATTTTGCCCTGTACAGAAAAACAGTTCAGGATTCCCATGAAACCGGCGCATCCTGATTGATACGATAGTCTGACTGATCCGCCAGTTTGTTGGAGGGATCCCCTTCCTGAATCATCTGGTTTAGCAGGGATCTGTCATCATTCATCGGCAACCGGCCTGTCATGGCGGCCATCGCCACCCGGCGCCCGTCATGGTTGGTGAATTCCGCTTCGGCTTCAGCCCGCCCGTTGGATTCCAGCCGGGTCACCGTGATTTTACACTGAATGGTGTCTCCGAAATACACGGGATTGAGAAACCTGAAATTCATTCCCGTGGCCAGCCATCCGACCTGGCCCCCGAACTCACAGATCATTCCTCCCACCAGAAGCCCGTGGCAGATCAGATCATTGAATCCTTTGGAACGGGTCCATCGGGAATCGTAGTGCACAGGATTGTAATCTCTGGTCAGATCTCCGAACGCCTCGGTTTCCTTTTGCGAAAACCGTCTGGAAAAGCAGAAGGTATCCCCTGGCTGTAATCCCCTTACCGTGAGATCCCGAAGCGGATTTCCCATACGTTTCCCTTCTATGGCGCAGACATCGCCACAGCCCGGCCGTCCGTCAGCTTTTCGACATATTCGGCCATCCGGATTTCGAACTGGCTCATCTCTTCCATGGGAACCGGTTTGACCCGTGTGGCAGGGATGTCCAGTGGATTGATGTACTGCCCGTTCTTCGCCACCCTGAAATCCAGATGATACCCAGTGGCCAGGCCGGTTTTTCCCACATATCCAATCACATTTCCCTGGGAAACGGATGCGCCTTTTTTAAGGCCGGTGGCAAACCCGTTCAAATGATAGTAACTGGTGTCATACCCGTTGACATGTCGAATGATCATATACCGGCCCATGGTGTTATTGTACCCCATTTCCTTTATGATGCCGTCTGCCACTGTTTTGACTGGCGTATTTTTGGGGGCTGCATAGTCAATTCCCGGATGAGCCCGCTTCTCTTTCAAAATGGGATGAAGCCGGCTGTTGGTGAAATATGAACTGATTCTGGAATAGTTCACCGGTGATTTCAAAAATGCTTTTTGAAGGGAATTTCCTTTTTCATCGTAATATCCGGCACGTCCCTGAGAATCCGTGTATCGAAATGCCTGACAGATTTTGCCGTTATTGACGAACACCGCTGCCAGAATCGCTCCGTAACCCTTGTCTTCACCATGCCTGAATCGCTTTTCCACCAGCATCTGACACCCGTCTCCAGCCTGAATGTCTTTTGCAAAATCGATGTCCCAGGCAAAAATATCGGAGAGATCCCAGGCCAGGGACGGACAATACCCCGCTTTTTTCAACGCCGTGCTGATATCGGATTGGATTTCCAATTGGATGACTTCTTCTTCGATCTCATACCGGATGGGTTTTTTCAAAACATCGAATTGATCCCCGCGTTTTCTTATCACCAGCCGGTACTGGTCGTCGATCTCATATTCAAAATCTGAAAATTTATTCTGATACAGTGAAATATGAAACGGCCGGCCGGCTTTGAACCGGTTAAAAGAAAAGACCTTTTTACTCCGCTTTTCAAGACGGAAAATGGTTTTTAACGGCAGATACGGCCCCAATACTGCTGAGGCGGTATCGCCCGTCTTGAAAACACCGGAAATTATTTTTTTTTCCAGGGGATGAATCTGAATTATTTCGCTGGGATCAATGATATAATTCTGTAATTTCGGAGTCCGGGAAAGCACATTTGTGCTGGAAAAAAACAATATCACTCCGCCAACACCGACCACCCGAAGCACTTTCATCCATCTTTGTATTCCACAATCAGTTAATCGCCTGGGGTCATCTGTTTTTTTCAAAATAAACGCTCCTGTCATTTATGCTGTGTGATTCTTTTGTTTTTTTTGCCGAACCATATCCAAAGTGCTGAAAATAGTAAAGAGATTTGTTTTCAACCGCCCTTTTTATGGATGACGACTGTCAAATTTTTGGCCCGCATCTCTCAATAGTTCCATATTTGCAGCCACCTACCGGGCTGTCTTTGGTCCGGCCGGAAAAAAACATTATTTCGAAGACCGGATCACTTCTTCCAGGTTGGTATACGGCAGGCCAAAGGCATCTGCCACCGGTCTGCAAACCAGTTTATCACCCACATAATTGACCCCTTTGGCAAACCCGGGGTCATCGAGCACGCATTTCCAGCCGTTGTTGGCAAGTTTCAAGGCATAGGGCAGCGTTACATTGGTCAGGGCAATGGTGGAGGTCAAAGGCACCGCACCGGGCATATTGGCGACGCAATAATGAATCACTCCGTCCACTTCATAAATGGGGTCCCCATGGGTGGTGGGCCTGGATGTTTCAAAGCACCCCCCCTGGTCAATGGCCACATCCACAATCACTGACCCTTTTTTCATGGTGGGCAGCATATCCCTGGTGATGAGCCGGGGGGTCTTGGCCCCCGCCACCAGCACCGCGCCCACCACCATGTCCGCGGTCTGGACCAGTTCCCGGATCAGGACCGGGGATGACATCAGGGCGGTACAGTTGGCCGGCATGATTTCCGACAGATACCGGAGCCGGTCGATGTTCATGTCCAGAATGGTGACATTGGCCCCCATGCCGCAGGCAACCTGGGCCGCATGAATACCCACCACCCCGCCGCCGATCACCAGGACATTGGCGGAAGGCGTGCCGGTAACCCCCCCGAGCAGCACACCTCTGCCCCCGAAGGTCCGTTCCAGGTATTTTGCCCCCTGCTGGGTTGCCAGGCGGCCGGCCACCTCACTCATGGGCGCCAGCAGCGGAAGCCCGCCTTTTTTATCTTCAATGGTTTCATAGGCAATGCCGATGGATCCGGTCTTTAACAGGGCATCGGTCAATTCTTTTTCCGCAGCCAGATGCAGATAGGTGAAAACGATCTGGTCCTTCTTTATCATGGCGTATTCAGAGGGTTGGGGTTCTTTTACATGCATGACCATGTCAGACATACCATACACTTCAGCAGGCGTATCCAGGATCGTGGCTCCGGCTTCAATATATTGACTGTCTTCAAAACCGGAACCAATCCCCGCATTTTTTTCGACATAAACCGTGTGGCCATTTTTTTTCATTAAGTCGACACCGGCTGGTACCATGCAAACTCGATTTTCCTGTGGTTTTATTTCTTTGAGAATCCCTATAATCATCGTTGATATCCCTTTTCAATTATTATAACCTGCCTGTCATAAAAACAGATAAAGGACCCGGCATACATATCGCATACAGGCCGGATCCTTTTGAGGACCCGGCCTGTTATGTCAGGTTATTTATCTTCTGATTTTCCTATGTCCGCCATCATTTTCAGCATGTGGTACCGGTCCATGACCTCTTGTTCGATTTTTTTGCGCAACCGCTGGGATTCATCCGGAAAGCTTTTTTCCAGGGCCGCAAACCGCACTTCCCCGCTCAAAAACTCCTGGAGGCTGCCGTCCGGTTCTTTTGAATCCAGAATAAAGGGATTCTTGCCTTCTTTGATCAGTTCCGGATTGAAGCGGTACAATGGCCAATAACCCGATTCCACAGCCAGCTTGCCCTCTTCCTGGGATTTTCCCATGCCTTTGCGGATGCCCTGATTGATACACGGGGCATAACAGATGATCAAAGAGGGGCCGGGATATTTTTCCGCTTCCACCAGGGCTTTCATGGTCTGGTTCTTGTTGGCGCCCATGGAGATGGATGCCACATAGATATACCCGTAACTCATCATCATGCGGCCCAGATCTTTTTTGCCGATCTTTTTACCGGATGCCGCATATTTGGCGATGGCGCCGGTGGGCGTGGCCTTGGAGGACTGCCCCCCGGTGTTGGAGTATACTTCCGTATCCATCACCAGAATATTGATGTCTTCCCCGGATGCCAGCACATGATCCAGACCGCCGAACCCGATGTCATAGGCCCAGCCGTCCCCCCCGAACACCCAGTGTGATTTTTTGGTGAACACGTCTTTTTCGTCATAGATCTCTTTCAAAATACCGTTGTCTACATCCTTGAGCAGGGTTTTGAGAGCAAACCCATATTTGCTGGATTCCTGGACATCGTCTTTGCCGGCCAGCCAGCCTTCCAGCGCGTCTTTCACTTCCGGGGCCGGATCGGTTTCCAGGGCCTGTTTCATTTTGGAAGCCAATGTGTTGCGACGGCTCTGGGTGGCCAGCATCATGCCATACCCGTATTCCGCCGCATCCTCGAACAGGGAGCTGGCCCAGGCCGGTCCCTGCCCGTCCGCATTGGTGCAGTAAGGGGTGGACGGGGCCGATCCCCCCCAGATGGAGGAACATCCCGTGGCATTGGCAATGGTCATTCTTTCGCCGAACAGCTGGGTGATCACCTTGACATACGGGGTTTCCCCGCATCCGGCACAGGCGCCGGAGAACTCCAGCAGCGGCTGATACAGCTGGCTGCCCTTGACCGTCTCCCGTTTGAGAATATCGGTCTTGAAGGAGATGCCCGTGGAATATTGGTGGTTGATCTTTTGTTCGTCCACCTGGGTGGACAGGTGTTTCATCTCCAGGGCCTTGGTCTTGGCCGGACAGATGTCGGCGCAGTTGCCGCACCCCTGGCAGTCCAGGGGATTGACCTGGATTCTGAACTGAAACTCCTCCATGCCCTTGCCTTTGCCGTCGATGGTGACAAAGGATTTAGGGGCGCCGGTCAGTTCTTCGGGTTTCGCCACAATGGGAATGATGGCGGCATGGGGGCAGACAAACGCGCACTGGTTGCACTGGATGCAGTTTTCCGGGAGCCATTCCGGCACGTTGATGGCCACCCCGCGTTTTTCGTACTTGGAGGTTCCCTGCTCAAAGACGCCGTCCACGGAAAACGCGGACACCGGCAGGTCATCCCCGCCCTGGGCATTGATCTTGCGCATCACGTTTTCCACAAACGGGGTGGCCGGCTCAGCCGGTATTTCCTCTCTGACCGCATCTTTCCAGGATTTGGGAACCTTTACCTTTTTCAGGTTGTCCAGGGTCTGGTCCACGGCCTGGATGTTCATGTTCACCACGGCATCCCCTTTTTTACCGAACATCCGTTTGATATCGTCCTTGAGGAGCTGGATGGCCTGATCCACGGGCAGCACATTGGACAGCTTGAAAAAACAGGTCTGCATGATCATGTTGATGCGGTTGCCCAG
>JBFLKI010000093.1:0-3596 GCA_040883135.1 Desulfotignum sp.
TATTTCTCGAGCCGGAAATCTGGGTAAAGACCCTGGGCAACAAATACGAAGAGACCTTGCAAGATGTGGCCACCGGCGAATTCTACACCCAGAAATCACGTGAGGAGATGCTCAAAAAAGAACCCACACGTCTCGTGGTTGTCTACAAGATCCCGGAGACGGCTATTGTTGACTGGATCAAAATGCCCGGCGTTGCCATTGGCAGTGACGCCATGCCATTAATCCCAGACGACAACCTGACCTGGGACACGCCCGATGAAGATCTGCCCAACACCCATCCGCGTTTTTCCGGGACTTTTGCCACAGTGCTTCGCCTTGCCAGGGAAAACAATATTCCGCTGATGCAGGCCGTCTCCATGACCAGTTACAATTATGCCAAGCCTCTGGGGGATATGGGCTTAAAGTCCATGCAGGTAAGGGGCCGTATGCAGGAAGGCATGGTGGCCGACATCACGATGTTCGATCCTGAAACCGTCAGGGACAATGCGACCTATGCAAAGGGGACGCTGCCGTCCACAGGGATTTTACATGTGATTGTGAACGGGATGATTGTCATGAAAGACCAGAAACCCCTAAAAGCCGTGAACCCAGGACAACCGATCCGCTTCGAGCCGGTCAAGAGCAAGTTCGAGCCGCTCACCATAGAGGGGTGGAACAAGGCTTTCTATGCCTCCCCGGTGGATTTTGGCGGCGGCGTACCGGGTTATGATATGCACTGATACCGCAATCGTAAAAATCAATGCACCCGATGCTGATCCTGACACCTGCGGGGATCAGGATCAGCATCTGACGGTACCTGTGAATAGAAATTACCGTTTGTGTATCTGCCATTATCACGGCACACAAACGGTAATACAAACTTTCTAAAAAAAGGGGATAGCATGCAAAAGGCCCATATCATTTTTATACTTCTGGCTTTGATTTTTTTTGCAACCCTTTCCTGTGCAGCAGAAAAAGAAATCACGGTCAAGTTAACCGTCCCTGACACCACCTGGCAAATTGCCATTGATGAGGTTTATATTGTGGAAAAGGAGCTGTGGGTTATTTCCCGTGTTTCACAAAACCCGGATATGATGGGGGCACAGGTCATCTCAGATATCCAGGATTCGATAAAACTGATTGTTCCCGATCTTTTGGTGAAACATTTTATTCTCGGAAAATCATGGCAGTGGGAAAACGAAGAACCCTATACTTTTATTCAGGATATTGGGCAGATAGAAACGTCTCTTAAATCCGGCAAACAGATATATAAGGCAGAGAAGTGAGGCAAATAGACATGCCACATATTGATTTAAGAGGAAAAACAAAATGAAAAAGGTTATTCTGGTGTTCACCGTTCTTGCGTTGACCTTTGCCAATGTTGCATCGTCGATTGCCGAGGATGACGTGGCTGCTCTGCGCCGGCAATTGGCCGAGCAGAGGGAACTGATCAAGACGCAGCAGCAGCAGCTGGACCGTCAGGCACAGACGCTGGATCAGATGAACCAACGCCTGGATGAACTGGCGGCGGGTAAGAGTGGTGAAGCAACGAGCGGTATCCAGTTATCTTCTGACAAAACGGCTGACAAGGGGATGCAGAATCCGGAAAAAGATTCCCCGGGCAGCAGTGTTCCCAATAAGGAGAGAACTATCTTCCGTGATGTGGTGGGTGACCTCAATGCCGCAGCTGTCCGTAAAGGAGAATTTCCAGGATCCTTCAAGATCCCGGGGGGATCTGATGTTTCTCTGGCAATAGGCGGTTTTGTGAAGACCGTGGCCATTTCTGATTCCGACGCCGAAACAATGGGAGCGACTTTTCTACCCTCCAGTCTGGGAACAAATCGTTCTGATACCCATGGCGGTTTTTCTCTGGATTCAACCCTGACAAGGTTGTTTCTTGACGGACGGGCGCCGCTTGATGAGGGATCTGTAAGAGGATATGTTGAGGGTGACCTTAACAGCAGCAATAATGGTTCTCTCGGTGTCAAGATGCGTCATGCATATGGAGTATGGGACACATCATACGGCAGTCTTACAGCCGGGCATACATGGTCGACCATGATGGACCTGAAAATACTTCCTGAAGGCCTTACCGAACCAACCGTCAGCGGCGTTTTTTTCATGCGGCAGCCTGTCCTGAGATGGTCTCAACATCTGAGTGACGATTTTAATCTTCACATTGGACTGGAAGACCCGAGCAGCTCGGATATATCCAGCAGCCAGACTATTTTCGGAGATACATCCATACCGGATGTTATCGCCGGGGTGGAATATTCACCTTCAGATGAATGGCATTTACGCCTTAACGGTATGGTTCGGCGTATCAGCGCCGTTATTCCGGGTGCCGGAGAAGATGAGGCCACCGCCTGGGGCCTGGGGCTGACCGGTCACTGGAATGTTTTCCAAAGAGATAAGCTTGTATTCAGCGGTTTGTATGGAGAAGGTCTGGGGCGCTATCTTCTGGGTATTCAGTCGACAGCCGGAAGTGTCCTGACGCCGGTGAACAATGACCTTGTATTGCGCGACAATTACGGAGGAATGATTGCCTATCTGCATCACTGGAATGCGTCTCTGCGTTCCACTGCCATGGCAGGAGCGGCTTTTTCCGATTCATTAGACTGGCAGCCGGGTAACACATTTGAAAACTCAATCTATGGATCAGTCAATCTGATGTGGAGTATAAAGCCATTTATAACCCTGGGTGTTGAATATGCCTACGGCAGTCTGGAAAACAAAGACGGTTCTGATCTGGGCAATCACCGGATGGCCGTTGGAATTCAGGTTTACTAACTGTGATTTTAGCCCCCAGGGATTGATACCAGCGGCGGGTTATTTCTATCTTAGAATATTAGTCCAAAGTCCAATAGACAGCCGCTGTCTTTATATTATAAACTGAATTTAATAGGGACTTCTGTCCAAACTTTTGGGGAGACAATGGGAAAAGAACTGCCGGATATCTTTATTGTAGATGACGACCGATCCTTCAGAAGGTCTCTTCAACGGCTGCTGAACAGCCGGGGATTCACGGCTTCCAGTTTTGAATCGGCCTGGGCCTTTTTTGATTCCGTTCCCCCGGGCCAGAAAGGCATTGCTATTGTGGATATAAATATGCCCCTGTTTGACGGATTTTCCTTGATGGATGAAATGACGGCTTTGAGATATGACATGCCGGTGATTCTGATCACGGGCCACACCAATCCGGACTCAAGAACCAGGGCTATGAATCAGGGCGCTGTGGGTTTTCTGCAAAAACCTTTTCAGGAAAGATCATTGATGGCATTGATCGATGAGCAGAAAGGAGACGATTTAAACCGTTGATGGTAATCGAGGTACCTATCCGCTTTTGATATCAAGATCTCTCTGGGGATACGGAATTTTGATTCCGGCCTTGCCAAAGGCATCAAATACCGCCAGGAAAACAGCCCCATGATCAGAACAACGATTAACTGCGTGACAACTGGATACTGGGTGATGATCGTATGCTTGCAGATCCTTTTTCCTATCCGTTCTGCCTGGTGTATTGGGGCAAAACTTCTATTTCCCTCTTATCCACCCTTCAATAAAATTGGGAACAACCGGGGTGAAGCTCAACCCGATCATCCACTCCGGACCAAACA
>JBFLKI010000094.1:0-5970 GCA_040883135.1 Desulfotignum sp.
CCGACGCTGTCCATCAGATGGTGACCACGCAATTATGTTCAGAATAAGACGTATTTTTGACGATACCATCCCGGTGAATCAGGATGCCCTCCGCCAGGTCAAGGCCATCCTGAAAAAACGGATCCCTGCAGCATCGGAAGAAGAAATCGCCCACCTGGGAGACAACCTGCGCAACCCGTTCACCCTCCGGTTCCGGCCCATTCTGTTCGTGGCCGAAAACATGCGGCACAAAGTTCTGGGGTTTGCCATGCTCCTGCACGAGCCGGACATCAATTTCTGTTTTCTGGACTGGATCGCGACGGCCAGAGACACCCTGCGGGGCGGGCTTGGCAGTGCCCTGTACGAACGGGTCCGGGCCGAATGCGCGGCCCTGAAGGTCAAAGGCCTTTTCTTTGAGTGCCTGCCCGACACGCCGGGAACCTGTGATCCGGATCAGCTCAAAGACAACATCGCCCGGCTGCGCTTTTATGAGCGCTACGGGGCAAGGCCCGTTATCGGCACCGGATATGAAACCCCGGTGAGTCCGGAGGACACCTGCATCCCGCACCTGGTATATGATGACCTGGGGACAGACATACCCCTGGCGAGGGCCCACGCAAAAAACGTGGTGCAGGCCATTCTTGAGCGCAAATACAAAGACCTGTGCCCGGCTGAATATGTGGCACAGGTGGTGTCCTCCATCCGGGACAACCCGGTGAAGCTCCGGCCCTTCTGCCATGTGCGCCCCCACAGAACCCGCCGTGCCGTCCATGACGCTTTTTACGAAAAAATCGTTCTGGTGCTCAACCAGGACCATGAAATTCACCACATCCATGAACGCGGATATGTGGAATCTCCGGTGCGCATCACCCGGATTCTGTCTCATCTGGAAAAAAGCGGCCTGTTCGAAATCCTGGAGACCCGCGCCTTTCCCGATATCCATATCCACGGGGCCCATGATGCGGATTTCATCGATTACCTGGCCCGGGCCTGTGAAGAGGTGCCGGTGGACAAATCGCTTTACCCCTATGTGTTTCCCATCCGGAACAAGACCCGGCCCCCCAGAGAATCCACGGTCCTGCCCGGCTACTACTGCATTGACACCTTCACCCCGATCCACCGGAACGCATGGCCCGCGGCCCGGGCCGGGGTCAATGCCGTGCTCACGGCAGCCGATGCGCTGCTGGAAGGACGACGAGTCGCCTACGCCCTGGTGCGGCCTCCGGGGCACCATGCGGAACGCCGGGCCTTCGGCGGGTTCTGCTATCTCAACAACGCAGCCATTGCGGCCCGGTATCTTCGGGAACAGGGCCGGGTGGCTATCCTGGACATCGACTATCACCACGGCAACGGGCAGCAGGACATCTTCTATCACCGGTCCGATATCCTCACCGTGTCCATCCACGGCCATCCTGTATTTGCCTATCCCTATTTCACCGGATTTGATGATGAAACAGGCACCGGGGAAGGAGAAGGATTCAACCTCAATCTGCCCCTGGACGAAGCGGTGGACGGCAAAACCTTCCGCACCGCTCTGACAAAGGCCATAGCAAGGGTCGCTGAATTTGATCCTGATTTTCTGGTGGTCTGCTTGGGCCTGGACACGGCCCGGAACGATCCCACCGGCACCTGGTCCCTGACACCCAAGGATTTTTTCAAAAACGGGCAGATGATCGGGGCGGCCGGCCTTCCCCTGCTGGTGGTCCAGGAAGGCGGGTACAACACCCGGAACCTGGGCATCAATGCCCGGCATTTTTTCGAGGGCCTGGCCCAGACCGTGTTCACCCCGACCCGGGCCAGAACGCTGTCTTTGGCCCCACCCAAAGGCATGCAGTTCCGGTATGACCCCATGCCAGATGATATTGAAGAAATCCGGAACCTGGTGGCCGGCACCGGATTCTTCCGGGAGGATGAGGTTAAAATCGCGGCCGAACTGGTACAGGAACGCCTGGAAAAAGGCCCGGCCAGCGGATATTATTTTGTCCTGGCATCCAAAGCCGGCCGGCTTGCCGGATACGGCTGCTACGGCCCCATCCCCTGCACTGTGGCCGGCTATGACATCTACTGGATCGCGGTTTCTCCGAAATTCCAGGGAAAAGGTTTGGGCCAGGCCCTTCTGGCGAACATGGAGCAGCGCATCTCAGAGGCCGCAGGCACCAGAATCTATGTGGAAACCGCATCCCAGCCCAGATATGCCCCGACCCGGGTCTTTTACGAACGCTGCGGCTACACCGTGGCCGCCACACTGCCCGATTTCTACAGCCCCGGCGATGACAAGGTCATTTACATCAAATCTTTGGAAAAAAACAAATTTAGTCCACCAGGCGCTGTTTGAAATAACTGGAATTGAACCGGCTATGGTTGTGCTTTTTTCAGGGCCGCAATCTTCCGACTGGCCGGCAGCTGCTTGATCCGGTATTCCAGTTTGAAGGCGGCGGATTTGTCCAGGTTGTCCCGGACCGCGGCCAGGACCACCGGCCGCCGGGACCGGGTATAGCGGGAGGCGGTTCCCTGGTTGTGCTTTTTCAGGCGGAGATCAAGATCGGTGGTGACACCGCAGTACAGGGAGTTGTCCGCACATTCCAGTATGTAAACCGTCCAGTCCGTCATCTCAGGATCTCGCTGTCAGCAGAAGGTTCCGGTTCGTGGGGCAGGACGGAGGCCCTGATGTCATAGTCATCTCTCATACCTTGTGAATCACACTGGTCACCACCCCCCAGATTTCGAACGCCATGTCCGGGGTGATTTCAATGGAGGCGTACTGATCGTTTTCCGGCTCGAGCACGGGTCTGCCGGACCGGATTCTCAACCGCTTGACCGTGAGTTCCCCGTTTACCACGGCAATCACGATTTTTTTGTCCACCGCCTCCAGGGACCGGTCCACAATCAGGATGTCTTCGGGGAAAATACCGGCATCGATCATGGAATGGCCGCTGACTTTGACGAAAAACGTGGCGGCCGGATGTTTGATCAGGTGCTGGTTCAGATCCAGGCGGCCTTCGATATAATCATCGGCCGGAGAGGGAAATCCGGCCTCGATGGCGGTCATGTAAAGGGGCCGGCTGACGGGAGTGGACAGATCCGGGGTGTACAGCGTATTCATGATATCCTTTTTTTGCTGACCCTGACGGGTGGTTTTGGTTTTCTGATGTTCATGGATACCTGCCTGAAGATCATCTGTCAAGCAGTTCTGCTCAAGGCCCCGACCTTGAGAAATTTCAAATCGATTTTCTTGAATCTGTAAGCTATGTGTAACCCGGATATGGATATACATGATATAAGCTCTGCGCATTCCACGGCAAATCAGGCCGAAACGCGATACATCACGGTATCATCTGTCAATTTCAAAAAAGGGGGTATCATGAAACCTTCACTATTTCTTATTTCAGTTGCAGCGATGATCAGCTTTTACGGGGTCACGGCATGGGGATCCGACCCGGAGGAAAAACAATCCGCCCGGACATCCGGGCATGACATCGCAATCGAAAATATCTACATCGACCTGGCGACCATGCACCGGTATGTCAAAAATCCGGACGGGACTTACAGTGAATATAGCCGGAAAGGGGAATTTTTCCAGACGGTATCACCGGACATGCCGATCCTTACGGACCGGCCCCATGTCGTTCCGCTCAGAAGAGACTGCTATCTGCTTTACGTGAAAACACGGATGTCCGCTCAGAACGCTCCCATGATACTCAAACCGGCGGAAGAATCACATCCGGAAGGGTGGCTACTTGAAAAAGCGCTGGTGGATATAAAACACCCTGGACAGTGATGCTCCCTTTCCCGTTTCAACTGTGTTCAGATGCCCGACGTCCCGCCGCAAATCGCCCGGCACAGCCCGCGCAACCTTGAAGACGGCGACACCCCCAGACTGGCTCTTATAACCGCTTTGTACTGCCTGTAAACCTGAATTGATTCACCCGGCTTTCCCATTTTGGCATAAATCCGCATGAGATTTTCATAAAACACCTCCGTCACCGCCTCAACGGTCAACGCCTGCCGGTAGCAGCGGATCGCCTGGCGCCATCTTTGCTGACGCTCAAACTGTCTGGCGGTTTTCTGGATGATATCGACAAACAGGAACTGAAGCCGCTGCCGTTCCATAATGGTCCACTCCGCCGGGTCAACCGGAATAAAAGGGCCCCGGTACAATGCCAGCAGCTCGTCCAGAAGCGGCGATATTCGATCATCAGGCCGGGAATCCTCCAGGTGCTGCTCAATCAACCGGCAGACATGTTCAAACGCCCAGATATCCGACCAGAACATCCGGACATTGCATGACAGGGTTCCCTCCCGATGAATCAGTACCCCGGGGGTCGCCAGCAGATTTCTGAGGCGATGCAACGTCGTCGTGAATGCATTATGCGCCGCGTCTCCGTCACTGTCAGGCCACAGCGCATCTTCAACAGCATGGTCGGGAACATGGCGCCCGCCCCTGGCGATGATAAATTTCAGCATGGCCAGGGGTTTGTACTGGGCTTTGCGCGAAAACCCGACCGGTTTTCCATTGACCATCACCCTGAATTCCCCCAGACAGTAAAGCGATACCGGCCAGGGCCACTGACGGATCTCCAGGGGAGGCGTCTCAGGCATGAGACGACAGGCCGTGATCAAAGCCCGGACATACTCCGGCTCAATCTGTCTTTTCAAGGCTTCGGCACAAAGGCGAGCCATTTCCCGAGAATGCCAGGCAAAGCCGAACCGGTACCCCTGTTCCCTGCCCAACCGCATCCCGGCCCGGAGGTCTGACGCAACCTGGACCTCATCCATATCGTCGTCCATCAAAAAAGAGGCGCGGGTGAGCAGGGCCATGAACCGGCACTGATTGACCCCGTATTTTTCGCACAGCGCCAATGACCGGTTTAAATGAGCGTGTGCGTCCTGTTTTTCATTGAACTGATCATGCATCTTGGCCATCATCAGATGACCGCAGGCAAGCGCCATTTCGCACCCAGCCTGATCGAGCTTTTCAAACCCGGCCAGCGCATGCAGACGGCAGGCGCCGGGATTCCCGGTCACAAGCATCAGCCATGCAAAAACAAAATGATACCAGCCCTGTATCCACACCCCCTGATGAGAGACCACAGGGGTAATCTGATCCAGAAAGTCCGCAGCCAGTCCATACCGGCCGGCACCGATGGCAGATGCCGCCCCCTGTACCCTGAGACTCGGAGAAATCAAACGGGTGCCGGTTTCCTTTTCTCCGGTCAACCCGTGCTCAACCGCCTGGAGCCCTGCATCGAAATTCCCACTGAGCCAGGCGTGAAAGGCGTTCAGACTTTGCAGCATCAGATAGGTCAGCGGTGATATGCTCCCGGAGGAAACCGTTTCAAACCGCTTCAGCAGGTGGCCTGCCCCGGACAGATTTCCCTGAAGAATGCGCAGCAGAATCATCGGCAGAAAAACCGGGGCCGCATGATGGATATCCTTGACCTGCCGGGTAATCTGCCATCCCCTGCCGATCCATTTCCGGCCCGTATCAGACACCGGATCTCTAAAAATCAGAGAGTGAATTACGGCTCCTGTCAGTGTCAACTCAATTTCAGGGTGTCTGGTTCTGCCGAACCGGGTTTCGAATTGATCCGCTTTTTCCAGAAACCGGTCCGAATTCCGAAACCCGTTGAATTGATAGAAAACCGCATTCAACACCCCGGCTAACGCCAGAAAGCAGCCATCCGGCTCCCCCTGGGATTCAAACATGTCCAGCGCTTGCATCAATCGTTTCATGGCGATTTCCGGCGCAACCGGAAGACGGCACATCCCCTGCCAGAACATCAGATGAGGGGACACCTCTCTGATTTTTCCGGGCAGTGTGGCGATCATCTGTTCCAGCATCCGGAAATCCCCCCGGGCCCACAGCACGGATGCCTGGTGCAATATCATTTGTGCCGCTTTTTCCGGACAGCCTGCCTGCACGGACAGTCGAACCGCCTCGTGGGGACGATTCTGTTCGAACAGCACGGCCGTTCTTTTTTCCAGTTCGGA
>JBFLKI010000095.1:0-9076 GCA_040883135.1 Desulfotignum sp.
ACATCGATGCCGCCGGACACCGCCAGATAGGCCCGGCATCCGGACCGGACCTGAGACAGGGTCAGCACATCATCCGTTCCTACCCGGATGGACCGCCACGGTGCCACCGGCCGGCCGTTCAGGGTCATGTCCATTTCCGCCCCGGTGACGGCGATGTCCATAGCGGTGAGAAACCGTATGGACGGGCCGGTAACCGTGATCTCCAGCACGGCAGCGGCGTCGTCATTGCCCACCAGATGGTTGGCCATACCTGCGGCAAAGGTGTCCAGGACCCCGCAGACCGGGACCCCCATCTGCTGAAATCCGAACCGCCCCTTGTCCTGGACCGTGGTGAACCCTCCCGGGGACAGCACTTCAAACGCCTTCATCACGCACCTTCCTTTCCGGCCAGCCGGTCATATTCCGCCAAGGAGATGGGCATAAACCGGATTTTATCCCCGGCCCGGTACAGAAATGGATTTTCTTTTTCCGGCGCAAACAGGTTCAGCGGGGTCCGGCCGATGATCTGCCACCCGCCCGGGCTGGCAATGGGATACATCCCGGTCTGGTTGTTGGCGATGCCCACGGATCCTTTGGGAACCAAAGATCGAGGGGTTTTGAGCCGGGGGGTGACCAGCCGGTCGTCCAGTCCTCCCAGGAACGCGAATCCCGGGGTGAATCCCACCATGTAGATCAGGTATTCCGGGGCGCTGTGGATCCGGATCACTTCCTGGTGGGACAGGCCGGCATGCTGTCCGACCGTATCGATGTCCGGGCCGAACTCCCCGCCGTAACACACCGGAATTTCCACCACCCGGACGGATTCTTCATCCATGGCGGCGCCTTCGATGTCCAGGGTTTCCATCACCTGGAGCAGCCGATCCGGATGGGTGACGGCCGGATCATAGATGAACAGCAGGGACCGGTAGGTGGGAATCACTTCCCGTATGCCCGGTATCGGGTCTGCTTCCAGTGCCCTGGCCACGGCCCGGACCCGGGCGTTGACCTGTGGGTCGATGCCTTCCCCGAATTCCGCCAGAAACCCGGTGTCTCCGGCCAGGCGGCAGACCGGCCTGTCAAAAAGCTGTGCGGCCACGGCTCATGCCCTCCCCATGGGTATCACCCGGATGCCGCCGGCTTCCAGGGCCAGGCGGATGTTTTTCACCAGGGCCACGGCCGCCGGGTTGTCTCCGTGGACGCACAGGGAGTGGGCTTCCAGCTCGATGCGGGTGCCGTCAACAGCCATCACATACCCTTCGGCCATGGCCAGGGCCCTTCCCGCCACTGCCTCCGGGTCCGAAATTACAGCCCCGGGCTGTTTTCTGGACACCAGGGTGCCTTCCGGGGTATAGGCCCGGTCCGGAAACGCTTCATACACCACTTTGAGGCCCAGCTCCGCTCCCACCTGCCGCATGGTTTCCCCTTTTTTTCCTGCCAGGGCCACATACAGCAGATTCGGATCGACAGAAAGAATGCCTCTGGCAACCCCCCGGGCAACGGTGTCGTTGTCCACGGCATCCAGATACAGGGCTCCGTGGGGCTTGACATGCTGCAAGACAGTTCCGTGTGCCCGGCAGAACCCCTTCAGGGCGCTTACCTGGTAAATGACATACTGGGTGATCTCCTCTTCAGAACAGGCCAGAGGGCGGCGCCCGAATCCCATCAGGTCCGGATACCCTGGGTGGGCGCCTATGCCGACGTTTTTCTCCCGGGCCATTTTCACGGTGCGGTTCATGACCAGGGGATCTCCCGCATGGAATCCGCAGGCGATGTTGGCCGAGGTGATGTGGGTCATTACCTCGGCATCCATGCCGATGGTATACGCGCCGAAGCTTTCCCCCATATCACAGTTCAAATCGATGCGTTTCATATTTCCTCTCAGGTTTTTTCTAGTTGGCTTTCATCATGTTCGGCAGGTACAGGGCAATCTCCGGGAACACCGTCAAAATCGCCGTGGTCAGCAACATCAGAAAGAAAAACGGCAGCGCGAACCGGGCGATTCTCATGATGGGTTCTCCGGTGAGCCCCTGGATCACGAACAGATTGAATCCCACCGGCGGTGTGATCTGGCTGACCTCTACCATCAGAATCAGGTAGATACCGAACCAGATGGGATCGAATCCGGCTGCCGTGACCATGGGCAGGGCAATAGGTAGGGTCATCACCACAATGGAAAACCCGTCCAGCAGGCACCCCAGCAGGATGTACACCCCGCCCAGCAGGATCATGAGCATATACGGGGACAGATCCATCTGGGTGATGGCCTGGGTGATGGCTGCCGGAATGCCTAAAAAGCCCATGACCCGGGACAGAAACCCGGCCCCCACCACAATCAGCATGATCATGGCGTTGGTTTTCACCGCCCCTTTCAGGCAGTCGAACAGGATTCCGGGGGTCATCTGCCGGTTGAGAACGGCAAATCCGAATGCCCCCAGCACACCTAAGGCCGCGGCTTCCGTGGGTGTGGCATACCCGCCGTAGATGCTGCCCAGCACCATGAGAATCAGGACCACGGTGGGGGCCAGGTCCTTGAGACCCACCAACCGGTCGGTCCAGGAGTAAGAATCCTGAGACCGGGGTGCGATATCCGGGTTCCGGATGCCCCGGTAAATAATGTAGGTGGAGTATACGCCGGACAGGAGCAGCCCGGGCAGGATTCCGGCCATGAACATCTTGCCGATGGATACTTCCGCTAAAATGGCGTAAATAATCATGATCAGGGACGGGGGAATCAGGAATCCCAGGGTCCCGGCGCCGGCCAGAGATCCCATGGACAGGCTCTTGTCGTACCCGAGCTTGTCGAATTCCGCCAGGGTGATTCGTCCCACCGTGGCGGTGGTGGCGGCACTGGACCCGGACACGGCCGCAAACAGGGTGCAGGAAACGATATTCATGAGCAAAAGTCCTCCCGGCAGACGGTACAGCCAGGGAACCAGGGCCCGGAACAGCCGTTCCGAAATCCCGGATCGGTAGAGGATCTCCCCCATGAGGATGAAAAGGGGCAGGGCCACGTATTCCCATTTTTCAATGGTGGCCCACACCGATGAGGCCATGTTGCTGCCCGCCGGCAGGGAAGAGAAAAAGGTCATGCCGATGAACCCGACGATGAACAGGGTGAACCCCACCCAGACCCCGGCAGCCAGCAGCAAAAACAAAGACCCGAACACCACCACGGACATGAAAAGCAGATCTGTTTCCACTACACCACCTCCTCTCTGGTATGGATGGCCTGCCAGGTTTTGATGGTGGTGGCAACCAGCTGAATGAAGAATCCGGCGGCCCCGGCCAGCATAATCACCTGGGGAATCCACAGCGGGGTGTTGGTCAGGGTTCCGGAAGTGGAATCATACCGGTATGCGGACTGGACCATTTTGAACAGATACCACCACAGGTATCCCATAAACACCGTGGTCAAAAAAGTGGCGGCAAATGTGATGATCCGGGCCGCCGCATCGGGCAGAAATCCCAGCACCAGGGTGATCCGGATATGGCCCTTTTCCCTGAGGCAGTATCCCGCTCCCAGGAAAATAATGGCGGCCAGGCCGTAGGCACTGTATTCGTCCGCAATCAGTGTGGTTTTTTCAAACAGGTTCCAGATAAAGATTTCCACCAGGATCAGCACGGTCATCAATCCCAGCAGCACGGCAGACACCCCGGCCGTGATTTCGCTCAGTTGGTCGGATATTTTTACAAGTACATTCATGGAATTCCCTGGATGTTAAGTCTCTTCATGGGTGGTCCGGCCGGCTCAGGACAGAAACCGTAAAAAAAGGATCCCTGTCCGGAACCCGGCCGGGTTCGGTGTTGGACGGGTCATGTTACCGGATTATTTTCTGCCGGTGATTCTGTAATACTCGGCCAGAATGGCCTGGGCATCATCCCCCGCTTTCTGGGCCCATTCGGCCCGCAGTTTTTCACCCACTTCATTGAGTTCGGCCCGGAATTCTTTATTCACCGGATTGATGATCATGCCGTTTTCCTTGAGGATCGCCCGGGACTGGCGGTCCATGTCACCGGCCAGGTTCCACATCTCATCTTCCATTTCAGCCGAGATCTCCAGGATGATGTCCTGGGTGTTTTTGTCCAGTTTGTTCCAGGCATCCAGGTTCACGTTGATCATGTTCACCGGCCCCACGATGTTGATGGGGGTAAAGTATTTGAGCACTTCCCAGGCCTTGGCATCCACCCCGGAGGGGGATGAGGTGTACATGGAGTCCAGCAGCCCTGCTTTCATGGCCGGATACACCTCAGAGAACGGCATTTTTCTGGCGGCAATGCCGGTGGCGTTGCCGAATGCCAGGCCGGTGCCGTCATATACCCGCATTTTCAGACCCTTGAGATCCTCAACCGAAGCGACGGGCCGCTGGGTGTAGATGCCGGAAAAGGGCCATACCGAAGTATACAGGGTGATCTGGTTGAATTTTTTGAGGTGTTTGGCATAAACCGGCTTGGACAGCTGATACAGCAGGCGCTGCTCAAACGCGTTGGTGGAGATGAACGGCTGGGCCGTCAACGCCAGCACCGGGGCATCCCCTTCCACCATGCCGGTGGGGATTTCGGCGATGGCCAGCTGGCCTTCCGCCACGGACCGCAGCAGTTCCGGCCCCTTGAACCCTAAGGACGCGCCGGCATGGAGCACAATGGTCACCTCTCCGCCGGTGGCCTCGGCGACGGCATCCGCAAACCGCTGGGCCCCTTCGGAATGAAAGTTGCCGGCCGGGTAGTTGAGATGGAGATCCCACTTGGTTTTGGCAAGGCCCGGGGCCGCCAGGATCAGGCACCCGATCAGGGTGGTTAAGATAACGAATAATTTTTTCATGTCAATCTCCTTGATGAAACAGGTTAATATTACCATGCGTTTTCACGCAGTATACCGCTGATTCAGGATGTCATGAACACGATGATCCGGTCCCTGAACGTCTGAATATGGTTGCAAATCAGCTGTTTGACTCGTTTTGCATCCCTTTGGGCCAGTCCGTCGATGATCCGGTCATGTTCCCCCACCACGGATTCATAATGCATCTCCAGCGGGTGACGGGGATCGATGACGTTGTCATAGGACAGGTAGGAAAGCCGCTTGGCTTCCGTGCGGATATCTTTGACCGCCCGGACCAGGAACTCGTTTCTCGAGCATCTGGCAAAATGCATGTGGAATTCGTGGTTGGCTTCCACCAGGCCGAACACGTCATTGCCCTTCACCGCTTTCCGGGCCGTCTGGTTGGCGGTTTCCATCTTTTCCAGAAACAGGGTGCAGTCGCGTTCCACGGCGATATCCACGATCCCCATCTCGATCAGGGCCATGCTTTCGAACATCGACTTGGTGTTCTGCAGGGTGACGGGCCTTACAATCACCCCTTTGTTGGGATGGGATTCCACCATTTTTTCACCCTGGAGACGGACCAGCGCTTCCCGGATCGGGGTCCGGCCGATACCCAGGTCTTCCATCAGCTGGTTCTCCTCCAGGTGCTGACCGGGCTGATATTCCAGGCAGATGATCTTTTTTACCAGCAGTTCATAGGCTTTGGCCGCCAGGGGCTGTTTGGGGCTGTTTCCATTGTTTAACGGTTTCACCATTGATCTGCCTTTTTTGCCGGGTTGTTGCGATTTAAAATACTTGACATAGAATCAAAATATATGTCAAGTATATTTTAAATATTTTTTAACCACTTACTCTTAAAGGAGCCAGCCATGGATAAACAGATTCATACGGTCACCTCTCCAGTCATGGGAACCTTTTACCGGTCATCCGCCCCGGACAGCCCCCCGCTGGTGGAAACCGGCCGGTCCGTCACCCCAGAGGACGTTGTCTGCATGATCGAATCCATGAAAATTTTTACTGAAATCAGGAGCGGCCATACCGGTAGGATCAAAAAAATCCTGGTGGAAAATGAAGACCCTGTCATGAAAAATCAGGCATTAATGGAGATCGAGCTGGATTGAACATTGATTATGGGCGCCCGGCCTCTGACAGACCGGGTGCTGCCGCATGACAAACAAACGGGTTGGGGGACAGGGCATGTGTTTTAAAAAAATTCTGATCGCAAACAGGGGGGAAATCGCCCTGCGGATTATCCGGACCTGCCGGGAAATGGGGATCGCCACCGTGGCGGTGTATTCCGATGCAGACAAGGACTGCCTTCATGTCAGGCGGGCGGATGAGGCGGTGCACATCGGCCCGGCATTGAGCCGCAAAAGCTATCTGAACCAGGATGCCGTCATTGATGCGGCCCGACAGACCGGTGCGGATGCGGTTCACCCGGGATACGGGTTTCTGTCTGAAAGTGCTGCTTTTGCCAGGGGCTGCCAGGACAGCGGCATCACCTTTATTGGCCCGACCGCTGCCACCATTGCCGCAGCCGGGGATAAATCCGCAGCCCGTCAGATTCTCAAAGACCTTGGCATTCCAGTGATTCCCGGCAGCGAGGATGTGATCACAACCCCTGATGCGGCCTATGATACAGCGGATCTGGTGGGGTATCCCGTGATCCTCAAGGCCGCCGGCGGCGGGGGGGGGCGGGGTCTGCGCATCGCCGGGAACCGCCGGGAGCTCTCAGCCGCCTTTTCCGTGGCATCAGCCGAAGCCGGGGCCGCTTTTGGCAACCCGGCCCTGTACCTGGAAAAATATATTGAAAAGCCCCGGCATATCGAGATCCAGATACTCGGGGACACCTGTGGCAATTATGTGCACCTGGGGGAACGGGAATGCAGCATCCAGATGCGGTACCAGAAACTGATCGAAGAAGCCCCGTCTTCGTTTGTGGATGCATCTCTCAGGGAAGAACTGGGTAACACCGCCATCCGGATCGCCAAAGCCTTTCACTATGTCAATGCCGGCACCATGGAGTTTCTGGTGGATAAAGACAAAAATTATTATTTCATGGAGGTGAACGCCAGGGTTCAGGTGGAGCACCCGGTCACCGAGCTGATCACCGGCCTGGACATTGTCCGCAAACAGATTGAGATCGCCGCAGGCCGGGAACTGGGCCTGTCCCAGTCTGATATCCGCTTTGACGGCTGGGCCATGGAATGCCGCATCAACGCATCGGATCCTTCCGACAATTTCATGCCTTCCCCGGGTGAGATCACATCGGTAACGTTCCCCGGCGGTCCCGGGGTGCGGCTGGATACCCATATCCATGATCAATGCCTGGTCAGCCCGTTCTATGATTCTCTCATCGGTAAACTGTGTGTGTGGGCTCCGGACCGCAACCTTGCCGTAAAGCGGATGAAACGGGCACTGGATGAATTTGAGATCACCGGGATTGCCACAACGATTGACTTTTATAAACACGTGTTTGACAATAAAAAATTTCAGGACGGTGAGATTGACACCCATTTTCTGGAACAGATGAACAAGGACTGACCGGCTGGGCCTGATTCCGGATTTTCCGGTGTCGGTGCAGCCAGATGACCCATATGACAAGCGAGGCAGAGATGGCACACAGCATATGGCTCCAGGACCTAACCTGGGAAGAGATCAGGGATCATATCGAAACCGGCGGCCGTACCATTCTGATGCCCTTCGGCAGTACGGAACAGCACGGCCCCCACCTGCCCGTGGGCACCGACACGCTCGTGGCCGTGACCCTGGCTGAAGATGCCGCCGCCAGAACCGGATGCCTGGCGGCCCCGCCCCTGTGGTTCGGGTGGAGCCCCCACCACATGGTGCTGCCCGGCACCATCACCATCCGGCCGGATCTTTTGGCGGAATTCGCCTTTGACATGGTGTCTTCCCTGCATCACCACGGGTTTAAAAACGTTGTGTTCATCAACGGCCACCGCATCGTCAACATCACCTGGATGCAGATCGCCGGGGAAAAAGCCAAACGGGAACTGGGGGTAAACCTGGTGATTTTCGATCCCGCCTACATGTCCAAGACCATCACCCAAAAAATGGGATGGGGAGAGGTGGGACATGCCGAAGAGATCGAAGGGTCCCACATGATGTACCGATACCCGGATCTGGTGAAAATGGACCGGGCCGTTGACAATTCCCACCCAAAAAATCCCCTGTACAGCGTGGATCCGTCTTTTGAGGGCGACACCCTGCGTTATGTGCCGTCCAGCCCGGAACAGATGAAACAGTCGGTCCAGGCTTCCGGCGGCACCACCGGCGAGCCCTCCAAAGCCACGGTGGAAGGCGGCAAAGCCTACCACGACCACCTGGTGGCCCGGCTGGTGGCGGTGATCCGGATGTTTGAGGCAAAATGAAACTGGCACCATTCCGCCTTGAACGTTATTTTGCAGAACATGAGTTTTCCGCGCCTTTTCTGCTGTGTTCCTCGGATTGCGAAAGCATTGAATTGGGAGAACTGCTGTCACTGGAATCGGATGCACACGAGCGGTTTCAGTCTCTGTGGCTGGGGTATACCGAGTCAACGGGCGATCCCGCCTTAAGGCAGGCCGTGGCCGCATTGTATGAACATATCACCGCCGATCACGTGCTGGTGCACGCCGGGGCTGAAGAAGCGATTTTCAATTTCATGAATGTGGCGCTGAGCCCCGGGGATCATGTCGTCGTGCACGGGCCCTGCTATCAGTCCCTGGCGGAAGTGGCCCGGAGTATCGGTGCCGGCGTTTCCGATTGGCGGGGGGATCCCTTGAACGGATGGGAGCTGGATCTTGACGTCCTCAAACGGCTTCTGACCCCCCGGACCCGGGTGGTGGTGGTCAATTTTCCGCACAACCCTACCGGGTTTCTGCCGGAACCCGCTTTCATCCATGAACTGTCAGACCTCTCCGAAAGACACGGGTTCCTGATTTTCTCCGATGAAGTGTACCGGGGCCTGGAGCTGGATCCTTCCGACCGTCTGCCGGCGGCTGCCGATATCAACGACCGGGCCGTGTCCCTGGGGGTCATGTCCAAGACCTTCGGCCTGGCCGGTCTGAGAATCGGGTGGGTGGCCACCCGCAACGCCCGGATTTTCACTGACATGGCCGCATTCAAGGACTACACCACCATCTGCAACAGCGCCCCCAGTGAGTTCCTGGCGACCCTTGCCCTGAAGAACGCCGGGAAAATCGCCGACCGCAACCGCCGGATCATTCAGGATAACCTCGATATTCTGGACCGGTTTTTTGCCGGCCATGCCAACCG
>JBFLKI010000096.1:0-10267 GCA_040883135.1 Desulfotignum sp.
ACAGGGAACCCGCTCTGGAACAGCATCCGGGCCTGGCCATGCTGGTGCACTGGCTCATGGCCGGAGCAAAGACCGCTTTCATCCAGGATGCCAACAGCCTGATCATGAAGACCCCGGACCTGGTGGCGGCCCTGACCCATCTGAAAACCACGTTCCCCCATATCCGGCGGATCACCACCTATGCCCGGGCCAGAACCGTGGCCCAGAAATCGGCACAGGACCTCGAAGCCATCCGAAAAGCCGGCCTGGACCGGCTTCACCTGGGACTGGAAACCGGGGATGATGAGCTGCTGACATTCATCAAAAAAGGGGTGACATCAGACGGACAGATCAAAGGGGGGAAAAAAGCGGTGGATGCCGGATTCCAGGTGTCTGAATACTGGATGCCCGGTCTGGGGGGCAGGGAAAAATCCCTGGATCATGCCAAAAACACGGCCCGGGTCCTGAACGCCATCGATCCCCACTACATCCGGTCCCGACCGTTCAGGGCCATTCCCGGAACCCTGCTTCACCAGATGGTCAAAGACGGCAGCATCACGATGCTGTCCGCCCGGGAACAGCTGGAAGAACTCAAGACAATGATCCAGGAACTCGAGGTCACCGGCAGGGTCTGCTTTGATCATGCCATGAACCACTGGCAGCGGCCCGGCGGGGGTCTGCTGCTTTCCCATGATTACGAAGGATACCGGTTTCCCGAAGAAAAGCCCCGGCTGCTGGCTTTGATCCAAGAGGGGCTGGCATATGATCAACCCGCCCCCAGTCTGCTGCATTTTTAAAGGCCATGACCATGACTTCGAACCAGACATTCCGCCTGGCCTATTCCAGCTGCCCCAACGACACCTTTATATTCAAAGCCATTGCCAGGCAACTGATCGACTTGGAAGGCACCGGCTTTGACATCCATATCGATGACGTGGAAGCGTTGAACCAGGCGGCTGTAAAGCGGACCCATGATATCACCAAACTGTCGTTCGCCGCGCTGGGAAACCTGCTGGACCGGTACGCCCTCCTGCGAAGCGGCGCGGCCCTTGGCAACGGATGCGGCCCCCTGGTGGTGTGCCGCCCCGGCCGGTCCCTGACGGATGCCGCCGGCCGGAAATCGATCGTGGCGGTGCCGGGCATGGGCACCACCGCGTATCATCTGTTCCGGTTTTTCATGGCGGACCGGTTTCCGGAAACCGATTTCACGGTAAAGCCCATGTCTTTCGAAAAAATCATGCCGGCCGTGCTGGACCACACGGCTGACTTCGGCCTGATCATTCATGAAGGCCGGTTCGTATACCCGACCCTGGGACTGGAACGCGTTATCGACCTGGGCCAGTGGTGGGAAGACAAGACCGAGCTGCCCATCCCGCTGGGATGCATTGCCGTGCGAAGGGACATGGAACCGGAAACCGCCTGCCATATCCAGACCCTGATCCGCCACAGCATCGACCATGCCTTTGCCCATCCGGACCAGGGTGCCGATTATATCCGGCAGCATGCCCAGGAAATGGAACCCCAGGTGATTTCACAGCACATCGACCTGTATGTGAATGATTTTTCAAAAGACCTGGGAGATACCGGGGAACAGGCAGTGTCCGCATTTTTTGGCTATGCCCGGAAAACCGGCATGATTCCGGACACGGATCTGCCCCTGTTTGCCTGCTGAAAAAGGGCTTTTTGTTCATGACCCGTGCGCTTTCCATACCCGACCGGTTCTGCCGGGACGTGTCCCGGACCATCCAGATCCATGACATGGTTGGGACTTCTGATGCCGTGCTTCTGGCTGTTTCCGGAGGACCGGATTCCATGGCTTTGGTCCGGGTGATGATGCGTCTGGCACCGGAACTGGAATTCCGGATCGGCCTGGCCCATCTCAACCACGGACTTCGGGGACCGGATGCCCGCCATGATCAGGCGTTTGTTCAACAGTTTGCCGATGCCCACGGCCTGCCCTGTTTCTGTGAGACCCGGGATGTGGCCGCTCTGTCCCGTAACCGAAAAACCTCTCTGGAAGACGCCGGCCGCCAGGCCAGATACGATTTTTTTTTCCGGACCGCCTCTGCCAACGGGTACACTTGCATCGCCACCGGCCATACCAGAGACGACAATGCGGAACAGGTTCTCATGGCCCTGCTTCGGGGCAGCGGTCCCGGCGGACTGGCCGGAATCCCGGCCAAAAGAGACGACCGGATTATCCGCCCGTTGATCGACCGGCCCAGAAATGAGATCATGGTGTTTCTGGCGGCCTTAGGGCAGACGTTTGTCACGGACGATTCCAACCGGGATCCGGCGTTTCTGAGAAATCGAATCCGGCACTTTCTGATCCCGTTGCTGGAAAAGGAATATAACCCCGGCATTAAACAGGGCCTGGACCGGTTGAGCCGTATCCTGGGTGCTGAGGACAATTTTCTGGATGAGCATGCCCGGCAGGCCTTTGACACCTGTGTGGAAAAAAAGGATGCCACATCGGTCGTGCTGTCTCTTCCGGAACTGGAAATCCTGGACCCGGCCCTGTTTCCCCGGGTACTCCGGCATGCCATCATCAGTGTGAAATCCGATTTACACCGGATCACCCATGATCATATCTCGGCGATCCGGCATCTGACCGCCCACGCAGCACCAGGCAAACATCTGGACCTGCCGGACCGGATCCGGATTTATAAAACAAGGGACCGGATTTGCGTCAAAAAAGAATCCATGCCCCTGCGTCAACTCGGACGGATGCAAAAACCTTCCGGACTCCGGCCGCCAAAGGCGTGACGTTCAAACACCGGGAAAACTTTTTCTTGTATATTCCCAAATTATGTTTATATATACTAAAGTTTTAATGTATTTTTGATGATGTTTAAAGAGAGGGAAACCATTGAACCAGTTTTATAAAAATATCTCCCTGTGGCTGGTGATCGTCTTGATGATGGTCATGCTGTACAACATATTCAACCAGCAGCCGGCAGGACAGACCGATATCGGGTATTCAGAATTCCTTTCCATGGTAGAAAGAGACCGGGTACAGAGTGTGGTGATCCAGGGACAGGAACTGTATTTCACAGACACCAACGGTGTCCGGTACAAAAGCTTTGCCCCCAATGACGCGGAAATGATCCCGATGCTGCGGACCAACGGGGTAGACATCAAGGCCAAACCCCCGGCCGAATCCTCCTGGCTCATGTCCATTGTGGTGTCCTGGCTGCCCATGATCGTACTCATCGGGGTGTGGATCTTTTTCATGCGCCAGATGCAGGGCGGCGCGGGCGGCGGCAAGGCCATGTCCTTCGGCAAAAGCCGGGCCCGGCTATTGGACGATAAAAAGGAAAAAGTCACGTTTGATAATGTGGAAGGCATCAACGAGGCCAAGGAAGAACTTGCCGAAGTGGTTGATTTTCTGAGAAATCCGGACAAATACACCCGCCTGGGCGGCCGGATCCCCAAGGGCGTGCTCCTGGTGGGCAATCCCGGTACCGGCAAGACCCTTTTATCCCGGGCCGTGGCAGGCGAAGCCGGGGTGCCGTTTTTCACCATTTCGGGTTCCGATTTTGTGGAAATGTTCGTGGGCGTCGGGGCCTCCCGGGTCCGGGATCTGTTTGCCCAGGGCAAGAAAAACGCCCCGTGTATCATATTCATTGACGAGATCGACGCGGTGGGCCGCCAGAGAGGGGCCGGTCTGGGCGGCGGTCATGACGAAAGAGAACAGACCCTGAACCAGCTGCTGGTGGAGATGGACGGATTCGAGTCCAACGAAGGGGTCATTCTCATGGCTGCCACCAACCGGGCCGATGTCCTGGATCCGGCCCTGCTGCGGCCGGGACGGTTCGACCGCCAGGTGGTGGTGGATATGCCCGACATCAAGGGCAGGGAGGGCATTTTGCGGGTCCACATGAAAAAAACCCCGTTGTCGAATGATGTGGATCCGGTCATCCTGGCCAGAGGCACCCCCGGGTTTTCCGGGGCTGATCTGGAGAACCTGGTCAACGAGGCCGCCCTGCTGGCAGCCAAACGGGACCATGAAAGACTGACCATGAAGGATTTTGATGACGCCAAGGACAAGGTGTACATGGGACTCGAAAGAAAATCCAAGGTGATCAAGGAAGACGAAAAAAAGACCACGGCCTATCATGAGGGCGGTCATGCCCTGGTGGCCCGGTTCCTTCCCAATACCGACGCGGTCAACAAGATTACCATCATCCCCCGGGGCCGGGCCGCCGGCGTCACCTGGTTTCTGCCCGAGGAAGGGGATTTCAAATACAAGGACCAGCTGGAAAACGAACTGTCCATCGCATTCGGCGGCCGGGTGGCCGAAGAGATCATCTTCAACCGCATCAGTACCGGGGCCGCCAATGACATCAAACAGGCCACCAAACTGGCCAACCGCATGATCCGCAGTTTCGGCATGAGCGAAAAGCTGGCGCCGTTGTCCTATGAAGACCATGATGACAATATTTTTATCGGCCGGGAAATGACCCAGGCCAAAGGCTATTCCGAGGCCACGGCCCAGCAGATCGATGCGGAAGTGGCCCGGCTGGTGGACAATGCCTACCAAAAAGCCAAACAGATCCTGGAGGAAAACATCGACATCCTGCACCGACTCACGGACCTGCTCATTGAAAAGGAAACCGTGATGGGTGCGGAACTGGACGACCTGATTGCGGAAATGCGGCCGGAATATGATTTTCACGGCCGGCGCAACGTGCCCACCAAACCGGATCAGCATACGGCCCAGGACACGGATTCTCAGGCAGACACCCAAGCCGGGGACACCGGCACACCGGCATCCGAGTCGGAAAGCACGGAAAAAACCCGGCCGGAAGACAATTCCGAAGATACGCCGGAAGACGCTGACAAGGAATAGACCATGTCCGGATTTCACCTCACGTTTGGAAAATTTCAGCTGGATCTGGGCACCCGGACCTGTATCATGGGAATTCTGAACGTGACCCCGGATTCCTTTTCAGACGGCGGCCGATTCCATGATTACCATGCCGCCGTGGCCCAGGGTATCCGCCTGGCTGAACAGGGCGCCCATATCCTGGACATCGGCGGCGAATCCACCCGGCCGTTTTCCAAGCCGGTCTCGACCCGGGAAGAGATCGACCGGGTGGTGCCGGTCATTGAAACCCTGTCGAAAAAAATCAGCATCCCCATTTCCATCGACACGGTAAAATCCGAAGTGGCCAGAGCGGCTCTGGATGCCGGGGCCGCCATCATCAACGACATCTCCGCCTTTGAAATGGATCCGGACATGGTGGATGTGGCATCCCGGTATCAGGCCCCGGTAATTCTCATGCACATGAAAGGCACCCCGGAAACCATGCAGACCGACCCGGTTTACGACGATCTGATGCAGGAGATCAGTGATTACCTGGCGGCCCGGGCCGAGCATGTAATCGCCAAAGGCGTTGAAAAATCCCGGATCATCCTGGACCCGGGCATCGGATTCGGCAAAACCGTTCACCACAACCTGCAGCTCATCAACTGTCTGGAAACCATTGTGGATCTCGGATTTCCCGTACTCATGGGACCATCCCGCAAATCCTTTATCCGCAATATCCTGAGCAAAGACGCCCCCAAAATCGCCCTGGACACGCCGGAACAGATCGAAAACGGAACCCTCGCGGCTGTGGGTGCCTGCCTGACCCATGGCGCCCATATCATCCGGGTTCACGATGTCCAGCGGACCGTCGCTTTCACCCGGATCTTCGATGCCATCCGGAATGCCTGATCTGCGGCACCATAAACCATTTTACCGCCTTTTAACGATCCTGCTGCTTTCTTTCATGGGATGCGCCCCGGAACCGGTGGAAACGCATCTGCTCCTGCCGGTGGAATTTGCCAATGTGCCCAGAGGGATGATCGTCACCCAGATCCGCACCGATAAAATTGAAGTGCGCATCAAAGCCGATCCCCGACTGATCGAAACCCTCAATGAAAAACCGATTCATTACCCGGCGGACCTGTATACGGATCTGGACATCGATCCGGCCGGGGCTTCAGAATCCATCGGACCGGGATATTATATGCTGCCGGTGGATAAACGACGGATTCCCATGGACCCGGCCATCACCATTCTGGAAATATCCCCCTCCTATCTGGGGGTGCGTCTGGAAAAAGAGATCACCCGGGAGTTCAAAGTCAAAGTACCTGTTTCCGGAGAACTTCCTGAGGGGTTGATCGCGCTGGCACCGACGTCGGATCCGTCATCGGTTGTCCTGTCCGGTGCGGAATCGCTGATCAATGAGATCCAGGTGTTGAAAACCCGGCCGGTGGACCTGACAAATGCCAGGGAATCCTTTAAAAAAGAGGTGCCGCTGGACATTGAATCGCCCCGGCTTGTTGCTGCGGATTCCCCGATTATCGTGGTATCCGTTCAAATCCAGGAAGCACAGGTGGAAACATCCATTGAAAACATCCCCATTCAGATCCGGAACAGCCCTTATACCGCCCGGATCAAACCCGACGCCATGACCATCGCGGTCAAAGGTCCTTACAGCATCATCCACAACAAGGAAACCCTGGACCGAATTTACGCGTTTGTGGACCTGGAAGGCATGAAACCCGGTGTCTATGCCCGGCATTCTTACATCAACATTCCGGTGGGCCTGGCCATGACCCGGTCAGACCCCCGGGTATTTACCGTGACCATTGAAAAATAAAGGAGACCCCATGCTGCTGGTGATCGATGTGGGCAATACCAATACCGTGATCGGTGTTTATGACAGGGATCAGCTCAAGGAAAACTGGCGGATCCGGACCGTCCGGGACAACACGGCCGATGAATTCAACATCCTGGCCCGGGCCCTGTTTGCCGACAGGGGCCTGCCCTTGACCGCCATCACCCGGGTGGCCATCTCTTCGGTGGTGCCGTCATCTGTCGGGATTCTGGACGGATTCTGCCGGCGGTACCTGCACCTGACACCGCTGTGGATTCAGCCCTCCTGCGTGAAAAAACGGATGCCCATCCTGTACAGCAATCCCAACGAGGTCGGACCCGACCGCATCGTCAATGCCGTGGCCGCCTATGACAAGTACAAAACCGGACTGATCATCATCGATTTCGGCACCGCCACCACATTCGATGTCATCACCCCGGCCGGGGAATATCTGGGCGGGGCCATCTGTCCCGGGGTGATGATCTCTTCGGAAGCCCTGTTTCAGAAAGCTTCCCGCCTGCCCCGGGTGGAAATATTCTCAGCGCCTGAAAAAGTGATCGGCACCGACACCATCGGCAGCATGCAGTCAGGCATCATTCACGGCAATGCCGCCATGGTGGACGGCATGGTGGAACGGATGAGACAGGAACTGCCCCATCCGTTGAAAATCATCGCCACCGGGGGTCTGGCCCCCCTGATCGCCGGCCTGTCCACCACCATTGAAAGCGTGGATCAGTCCCTGACCCTGGAAGGGCTTCGAATCATTGCCGGGGAATCGGATCAGCCAGACTGACCCGTGGCAGGCAAGTATTGGACCAGGGAATGTTATAAAAATGAGGACGGATCCCTGAGCCGGGAGACCACATTCACCGGTTTTCTGATCAATCCCTGTTTCAGCATGATGGCTTCGGTCTGGGCCCAGGCCTCTGTCTGAATCCGGCCCACCGGGATATCCGGAGCCGGTTTGACCAGGTCCCGGGTGGCATCCAGCTGGGCCGACTGCACCGTTCCCTGGGTACCGGTATCGTATTTTTTCACCGCCGCCAGCACCCGATCCTGATTGGCCGGGGCCATGGCCGCTTCCCAGGCGGCAAGCAGGGCGGACATGAACCGGGCCACGGCATCCGGCCGCTCTGCTTCCATTTTCCCGGAAGTCACTACAGAATTGGCCACAAAATCCACCCCGAAATCCGCCGGATTGAGAAACCGGACTGTTTCCCCTTCCCTTGCCAGCTGCTTTGCCAGGATCACTCCCTGGGAATTGCGGTACACCGGCCACAGGTCCACCTGGTTTTTGAGAAACGGGGTAAAGTCAAACCGCACCCCGATCACCGTCACATCCCGCAGGGTCAGGTCCGCCATGGCCAGCAACGCCTGCATGATGGTTTCGTCATTGCCCCCGTAGGTGACACCTAAGGTGTACCGCTTCAAATCCGCCGGTCCCGTGATCTCCACCCCGGGATACCGGTAGATCCACTGCATGGGATTCACCTGAAACAACTGGGCCAGGACCACCACATCCGCCCCTTTTTCCAGGGCCCGGATCACCTGGTCCGCCGATGCCACCCCGAAGTGGGCATATCCCAGCTCCAGCTCCTTGATGGCGTCTTTTTCCGGGCTGCCCTCCTTGATCCGGACATCCAGACCGGCATCCGAGAAAAACCCGCCTTCCATGGCAAACACATCCCCGGCCACACTGGTATTGAACAGCCATTTGAGCCGGTAGTTCACGGGGGACGTGTCCGCCCGTGCCGTCGGCATCCACATGCCGCCGACACCCATGGCCATCCATACCGCCATCCATACCGCCATCCCGATCACCAACCATCGCACCTGTTTCATAACATGGCTCCTTTGTTTTCCGACCCCCACCGTATTTTGACCCATTCTCCCAGCGACTCCAGCATCCCCTGGTATACGGAAATCACGATGCCGATTATGAACAGGGCCGTGAGAATTGCAGCCAGATCGCTCTGGTACAAAGCGATGCGGATGCTGTACCCGATACCGGCATTGGCGGCGATGAACTCCGCCACAATGGTTCCGGCCATGGCCAGGGTGGCGCTGCCGGCAATCACGGTGGTCAGTTTGCTCAAATTTTCAAACGCCCGGATCTTCACCTCCAGGTGCCAGCACATCCGGCCGGTGGCGATGTAAAAATGTTCGATATCCGGCACCGGTGCGGCCATCACCCCCAGCACCGACAGGAGCAGCGGAAAATAACAGATCATGGCCGCGATGAGCAGCCGGGAGATGAATCCGTCTCCCAGCAGGATAAAAATAATGGGTGCCAGGGCCACAATGGGATAGGCCTGAATATTGTAGGCGGTCACCCGGATCATGGAGCCGGCCCAGGAGGAACGCCGGCCCAGGATGCCGATGAAAAATGCCAGAAAAATGGAAATCGCCTGTCCCAGAATGGCCACGGACAGGGTATCCAGCACATCCCTGAAAAACCCGCCCGCCTTCTGAACCGCGGTTTCAATAATCAATGGAATTCCCGGGATTACATAATCGGACAGGGACAACCCAATTTTTACCGCCAGGAGCAGGGCCAGAAACACCCCGAACACGATCATGAACTGATAGATCCGCCTAAAAAGCATTCATGATCTCCAGCATAACCCGGTCCAGTGCGGATTTTTCCGTTTCAGTCCCCGTTTTTTCGTCCAGGCCTGGAATCATGCGGCCGGGAAGTCTTCGGGACGGCTGGTTGAGCACCAGTATCCGGCTGCAGAACCGGGCCACTTCCATGAGGTTGTGGGAAATGTACAGAAACATTTTGTGGGCGAACCGTTCTTTAATGGCCGGCAGAATGGTCCGCCGCAGCTTTTCATCCACATTGGCCAGGCTTTCGTCCAGGATCATCAGATCGAAATCCTGGAGCAGGTACCGGAGAAGGTTCATGCGGTTCTGCTGGCCCATGGACAGCTGGGAAAACCGGGCATCCAGAAACGGTTCCAGGCGGAACAGAGCGATGAGGTCTTTTTTCAGGTCCTGCCGCTCCGGCGGACAGACCTGGTCCAGGTGTCGGCCGACAGCAGACCACCCCGGCAGCCGTTCCTGGTTGTAGGTATACAGAATGGTGTCGATGCCGGGGGTTTTCACCGGCAGATCCGAATGGTCCCGGTGCCGGGTCAAAAGCCGGGCAAATGAGGTCTTGCCCACGCCGGAAGGTCCGAAAACCGCATGAAATCCGGGGCCTGCCATGGAAAAGGTCAGGTTGTCAATCACCCGGGTGTCCGACCCGGGATAGATAAAATTCAGTCCATTGCATTCCAGGCGCATTCACATCTCCTCAAAAAGATATCTGACTGCCGCCCCTTAGCTTTACAGGGGATTGCCTCAAAAATCAATGCTTGCAAACCTTTTCGGAACCTGGTATAAACCCGCCATAAAAGCCACAGCCGGCGTAACTCAGGTGGTAGAGTAGCTGATTCGTAATAAACAATGCCTATCAATAAATACAGACAGTTACGTGAAATTGGTCGCATTTTGGTCGCATTCTGATGATCTGGCATCAATCATAGTCCAATTTTTGCATCTCTTGGTTTACAATCTCTGAAAGTACCTGGGCATATATTTCGGTTGTTCTGATGTCAGAATGGCCAAGGATTTCTTTCACTATTTTCAGGGGT
>JBFLKI010000097.1:0-2639 GCA_040883135.1 Desulfotignum sp.
AAATCCTGGCCAAACCTCAGTTGCGGGTGAACAGTTCGGAGAAAGCCTCCATCCTCATCGGCGAGCGGGTGCCGCTGCGCACCAACCGGCGGGTACAAACGGACGGGAGCATCACCTATGATTTCCAGTACCAGGATGTGGGCGTCAAGCTGGTGGCTGAGCCAATGATAAACGCCTATAATCAGGTTACCCTGAGAATGAACGTCGAAATCAGTGCACTGGGAAACAATGTGGGTACGGTGACAGATCCCCAGTTTGCCATCAAGACCCGCAATGTGGAGACCATGTTGACGGTCTATGACGGGGATAGTGTGATTATCGGGGGCCTGATCGAGGATCGGGACCGGATCTCAACCCAGAAGATTCCTTTTCTGGGAGAGATGCCGGCCCTGGGCCGTCTTTTTTCTACGGAAAACACTGAAAAGCTGGAAACCGATATCCTTCTGGCCATCACCCCGGTGGTGATACGTAATCAGGATATCCCGCCGAAGGAAGCATCCGGGTTCTGGTCCGGTACCCTTGATCGGGTGTCCATGGAAACGCCGGCCGCAGAAACCATCAAAGCAGAGCTGATGTTCAATGAGATGCCGGATGAGGATTTTATCAAACAGACCGTGGATGATGTCTTTTTGCCCGGTAACGACTATTTCAGTATCCAGGCGTATTCGTTTCCGGATGAGGCAGAAGCGAAGCAAAAAGCGGATCAGTTGGCGGTAATGGATTATCAGACCTGGATACGGCCGGTACAGATCGAGGGGAAGGGGACCTGGTACCGGGTGTTTGTGGGACAGTACCGGGGATACAGCCAGGCGGAAGCAGCGTTGCGGCAGATGCTGGATCAAGACATTTTACCTAAAGATATGTACATTGTGGACCGGGAATATGTCTACGGGACACCTTAGGAAACAGGAATGCAGCTTCGGCCGACATAAAGCCGGCGACAGCGGAGTGACCTTGATCGAAATGATTGCCGTGGTGGCTATCATTTCAATTCTGGCGGCAGGCATCATGCCGTTGTCTCAGGTGGTGTCCAAGCGGACCAAGGAGTTGGAACTGCGCAAAAATCTGCGGGTCATCCGTACGGCACTGGATGAGCACAAAAAACTGGTGGATGAGGGTATCATTCCTGCTAATGCGGACAGCACCGGATATCCTGAAAATCTGGAGGCGCTCGTGACCGGGGTGAACCTGAAGAATGCCGCCGGCTCGCGGAAAAAGTTTTTGCGCCGGATCCCGAAAGACCCTATGACCGAGGATGGCAAATGGGGATTGCGGTCTTATGCAGACGATCCTGACTCCACCATCTGGGGAGGGCAGGACGTGTATGATGTCTATTCTCTAAGCACGAAAAAAGCGATTGACGGCTCCTTTTACAAGGACTGGTGAATAGAGCGCGTATGAAAAAGAACAGCGGGTTTACGTTGATCGAACTGCTCACGGTGATCGCCATCATAGGGATACTGGCTTCTATTGCTGTGCCCAGTTTCCAGCGTTCCATTGTCCGGGCCAAAGAAGCCTCTCTGCGTAATTCGCTGTTTGTGATGCGGGATGTGATCGATCAGTATCACGCGGACCAGGGTCAGTATCCCATGACCCTGGAGGATTTGGCGGAAAAACACTATATCCGGGAAATCCCTGTGGATCCCATGACCGGTTCGACGGACACCTGGATTCTGATCCCGCCGGAAGGAGAAGAGGTTATGGGTATCTATGACATCCGCAGCGGCAGCGACAAAATCAGTCTGTATGGGACACCCTATAATGAATGGTGAGAGGGGATTTACCTATCCGGCGGTCCTCCTGATGGTCATAGTGATCTCAGTGGCCCTGACCGGGGTGCACCAGCAGTGGCAGACCATCGTCAGGCGGGACCGGGAAAAGGAACTGCTGTTTCGGGGCACCCAGATCCTGGAAGCCATAAACGCTTATTGCCGGGCCGGTTCCAAAGAGGCCTGCCAATACCCCGGGCGGTTTGAGGACCTGCTCAAAGACCCCCGGTTCCCGGGTGTCCGACGTCATTTGCGAAAACTGTACAAAGATCCCATGACCCAGGACGGTCACTGGGGCATCGTATATGACGGTCAGGGCAAGATCAAGGGGGTATTCAGCAAAAGCGACGGTTCCCCGTTGAAAACCGGGGACTTTCCCGATGCTCTGAAATCTTTTGAGAACAAAACACACTATTATGAATGGAAATTTGTCCACAACCCCCGAAAGGAGACAACATCATGATGCCTTTTTTTCGATACGTGGCCCTGCATGCCCCTGTCCTTCCCATTGTCCTTTTCATACTATTTTTGTTTGTCATTTTACAGGGCTCTTTACCATTTCCTGATACGACTTCAAGTCCAGCCCTATGGCGCTGCCTGATTCCGGGCATGGCCCAAGCGGATGTGGCGGCTGAGTTCAATGAAAAATTCGATGCACTTATACCCCCGGAAAACAGTTCCGTCCACTCCGACTACCTGTTCGAACAGATAGCCCTGGGCAGCCGATACACCGTCATGCAGCTGGAGCAGATCAGGGAACATGCTGCCGCAAACAGTCAACGGTTCCAAAAATTATCTGAACAGCTGGATACCCTGATCGAACAGAACCAGCAGATCATCGAACTGCTGGAAAACCAAAAAGATCTATAA
>JBFLKI010000012.1:0-12485 GCA_040883135.1 Desulfotignum sp.
ATGTTCTTGCTCTGACGTTCCCCGGCGATGGTCCCCAGGATCACCCCGGTTCTGGCCGGACCGCCGTCCACGGACAACAGGCCCGATCCGGACAGGGCCTGGTCTGCGGCCTCCAGTCCGAAAATCTGGGCCCGCTCGATGGATTTCACCATGGTGGGGGGCATCCGGTACTTGAGGTTGTTGAACTTGAAATCCTTGACCACCCCGGCCTTGACTTTGGGCAGATGATAAATGGAATCTTTAGGGAACGCGGCATAGGCATCGTTGTCAAAATGATCTTCGCCCAGATGGGACAGCTGTTTTTCACCATTGGACAGTTTTTCCCAGAACATGTCCGTGTTTTTGGCGCCGGGCAGAAATACGCCGAGCCCCGCCACCACGATGCGGTCGTCATTGAAATCATAAGACGGGTCGGAAAAAATATCCCGGGCCAGGGGCTGGTACGCATCGGTCATCTCCTGCACCACCACATGGTAGTTGATGCCGCCGAACCCGTAGGAAGAGACTGCGGCCCGGCGCACGCCGTTTTCCGGCCGCTCCCATTTCACAGGATCCTTGACAATGAACAGGGAAGAGTCTTTCATGTCATGATTCCTGGACAGGGTCTCAAACTGTCCGTTGGGGGGCAGCATGCCCTTGTTTACCGCCAACAGGGCCTTGATCAGACCGGCGGCGCCGGCCGCCCCCAGCAGGTGACCGATCTGGGACTTGATGGAAGAGACGCCGGCATGGCTGTCTTTGTACCAGGCATTCAGGGTTTCCAGTTCCGCCGCATCCCCGATGGTGGTGGAGGTGCCGTGGGCTTCGATGAACCCGATATCTGTGGGAGAGATTTCCGGCCGGGTGTGGTCATAGCAGCGCTGAACACTCAACACCTGACCCCGAGGGTTGGGGGCGGCGATGGCCTTACCCCGGCCGTCGGACGAGGCCCCGATCCCGTTGATCACCCCGATGATCCTGTTGTTGTCCCGGATGGCGTCCTTCATACGCTTGAGCACGAACACCACCGAGCCCTCGCCTAAAACAAACCCGTCCGCCCGCTGATCAAACGGGTAGGATCCCTTTGCCGACAGGGTGCCCATTTTTGCGAAACCGATAAAGGATTCCGGGGCCAGATGGGTATTGACCCCGCCCACGATCACCTGGTCATGCTCGCCGGACAGCAGTTCGCCCATCCCGGCTTCCAGGGCCGTGATGGAGGACGCGCAGGCCGCATCCACAATATAATTGGCCCCCCGGATACCCAGGTGCCTTGCAATACGGGAGGCTTCGATGTTCAGCAGAATCCCGTGCACCGGATCATAGCCTTTGTGTTCCCCTTCCAGGTGCAACTGAAGGCTTTCCCGGATACTGGCCTTCTCGTCATCTGACAGCCCGGCCCAGGCTTCGGTTTTTTCCATCATGGACAGAATCTGGGGAAACCAGTATTTGAGCTGCAGGGTGTTGCCCAGTTCGTTGGACAGGCAGGTGGCGATGACCACGGCGGTCCGTTTCGGATCCTCACAGATCAACTGATCGTTGTCATCCAGAAGGCCGGCGTTTTCCACGGCCTTGTAGGCGGTCTGCAGGACCATCTGCTGGCTGCGGGACAAGCGTTTGGCCTTGTTCGGCGCATACCCGAACCGTTCAAAATCAAACTTGAAATCATCCACAAACCCGGCCAGGGTGGTGTAGGTTCTGTCTTCGGCATTCCGGTCCGGGCTGTAATACAGGTCCTTGTCGAACCGGTCGTCCGGCATGGGTCTGATGGCGTATTTTTTTCCCAGGATGTTGTCCCACAGGACATCCGGGATATCTGCCTCCGGCAGGGTGCAGCCCATGCCCACCACCGCAATCTCGTCGTTGATGCGGCTTTTCGGGCTGGTAAGGATCTCCAGCCGGTTCAGGTGATGAAACAGCCGGGATTTGGCGGTAAAATAGGTGTCATGGATCTGTTGAATGGTGACATTCTGTTTGAAGAACGCCAGGCTGTCTCCGGCCAGAAAATTGCCCTTTTCCCGGTGTTCCTCACCTTTGAACCAGGTGTAATACTGTTCTCCGGGCCGCTTGAAATCCGGCAGAAACCCCTTGGCCCCGATGAGCAGGGACCCGATGTTTTTCTTTTCAAAGGCCCGTTTGCGCTCCTCCAGGCTGACCTTGTCCCGGATCATGGAATCTTCCAGTTCCCTCATCATTTTCGCAAAGGGCGTGGGAGCGGTGCGGGAGGCCAGCCCCAAGCTCTTGCCGATCACCACGGTTTCATCTTTTTCAATGAGGATATCCTGGTACAGCTTTGTCATGCTCCGGGTGTCCACGATTTCTCTGGAAAACAGGTAGGCCGTGCCCACCTGCAACCCGATACTCGCCCCTTTTCCGGCCAGAAACGATGTCATGCCCGAAATGAAGTATGAGGCAAAACAGGTGGAGATGCCCCCGGCAAACACCAGAGACAGTTTGGACAGGTCCTGTTTTTTGCTCACCAGTGTTTCAATGGCTGCCTCCCACAGCACCAGGGAGGACAGAAATCCCACGTGTCCCCCGGCTTCCCCGCCTTCGAAAATGAACCGGACACATCCGCTTTTGATGGCATTTTCCATCATGGGAACCGACGGCGTATGCAGATAGGTTTTCGTGCCGGCCGCCTCCAGACTCCGCACCTGGGAAGGGATGCCCCCGGCGAACAGGGCAAAGGGAATCTTGTATTTTTTCACCATGTCCAGGTGTTTGTGCACCATTGGGTTGAACGCCTCGATGCCCACCAGGCCGGCCCCGCAGTTGGGAACCTTTTTGGATCCCTTTGACAGCATGGCATCCGCCAGGGACGCCGGCAAAGACCCTACGGCAAAAAAGGGCAGGGCACCGGCTTCCAGGACCCTGGCCGCAAAATCCGGGTTGTCGGAAATATTGGCCATGGGTCCCTGGATCAGGGGCAGCCGGGTATTCTGGTTCCGGGCAAAAGCAGAATTCTCCCGAACCGGATCGAATTCATCCACACAGTCCAGCATCTGCCCGATGGTGGTGAAAAACTGATGGATCATATCAGACAGTTTGTTGGATTTCTTCGCCATATACCTGGCAAACAGCCCGTCCTGGCCCATGTAGAAAAGAGACTGAACAAATGCGGCATCCGTGTCGTTGAGGGCAACGATCCTGGCGGCAATTTTGTCGTACAGCTGCTGTTCCCCATCGGGCTGCTCTGCAAGCACCACTGCTTCCTGTTTCAGATCTTTGACCACTTTGGTGCCCAGTTTGGCAAACACCCGGAACACCTGCTTGTCCTGGATACTGATCTCTGTGGAATCCCCTTCCTCCACCGCGGTCAGCAGGTTCTTGAAGGCCGGAGACACCGGGGCCTCGTCCGCCAGAAGCACCTGGGTATCCATGACAAAACCCGACACCCCGGCTGCCAGCATGCCGGCAGCGGTGTACTGCCCCACCCCTCCGTGAATGAACACGGGCCGGTTCTGATTTTTCAGATACCACTGCATGAGAATGAAAGAGGAGTATCGGGACACCTGGCCGGCCGCCTCGTTGCCCTTGAGCACCAGGCCATGGGGGTCGGCCCGGTCAATCTGCTCTGTCAGACCGATATCCTTGATTTCCAGAATCAGACGGGTATCTCCCAAATCCGGTTTACGGTCCATGGCATCGGTATTCGATATGGGGGCCACCACCAGGTCCAGATTGGACACCGGCTGTTTTTCCAAAGATTCCAGCACCTGATGATGGGGGGATGCCAGCCGGATGCCGAAAAGGATATTTTCCTGGGCCAGCTGCTCGATTTTCTGCAGGATATCCTCTTTTCCCAGAAATTCGGTATCAAACACCGGCAGGGCACCTGCTGCAAAGACCGCGTGAAAATAGGAAATGTCAAATACCTTGACCGGGGTATAGATCATCAACGGTAGCCGGGTATGCAAAATGCGTGTTATCATGGGAAATCTCCATTCTTTTTTAACGTTTTTGCCCACATCCTCTGTCGACAGGAGCGAAAAACGGGGTTGGTTGAAATAATTTCATGATTATCCCCAAATGACATATCAAAAATCATGCCACGAAGATCTAAATCAATAACACTTTGAATTCAAAGATGTTTCACCTCATATGGCCATCCAGTCCGGCTGATCAATCTGTTTTTCTCTTGCATTTTATGAACATCGATTATACAAAAATGCGCATCATCTCATACAGGAAAGGATCATGAAAAAAGCCGTACTTACCCAGACAGAGCGCCATTTTTTCAAAACCGTGCATAACGCGGCCTTTGCCAACCCGTTCAGTGAACTGCGGGAACGCCTGGACCAAAAGATTGCGGGACTGTTCCCGTCCGCGGCCCGCCGGGAAAGCAAGGACATGTGTGTTCAGGAGGTGGACCGGCAGCTGAAAAAACTGGCCCGCCAGAACAGAGACAATATCAACCAGTACACCGGAGAGGATCAGGAATTGCTCCGGGTGGTGTACCTGTTCGATATTTTTCACAAATTCCGGGACCGGTTTGACCAGCTGATTCAGGATCAGATTGCAGCACAGGACGAACCGGTGCCGGTGGATTTTGTGGATGAGGCCCGGGTAATGATGGAGGAAAAAGGATTTTCCACCTCCCGGTTTTACCATTATTTTGCCCTGTCGTTTCAACTTCGCCGGGCGTTTTATTTCATCTCCAACACCCTGGTGGGAAACAGCCCCTGCATGACCACATTTAAAAAACACCTCTGGTACAACGTGTTTACCTATAATATCGGGCTTTATGACCAGCACCTGTGGGACCGGATGGAAGACTTTTCCACCCTTCTGTTGGGAGAAACCGGAACGGGCAAAGGTACGGCAGCCAGAGCCGTCGGCATGAGCGGATTCATCCCTTTTGACAGAAAAAGGGGCTGTTTTGTGGTCAGTTTCACCCGGGCCTTTTCCTCTTTGAACCTGTCCCAGTATCCGGAAACGCTTCTGGAATCCGAGCTGTTCGGCCATACCAAAGGCGCTTTCACAGGTGCCGTGGAAGACTATCAGGGGGTGCTGGACCGGTGCAGCCCCCATGGCGCCATTCTTCTGGATGAGATCGGAGAGATCCCGGACCATATCCAGATCAAGCTGCTGCGGGTGCTTCAGGAACGGACCTTCACGCCGGTGGGAGCCCATACCGCATCCCGGTTCAACGGAAGGGTCATTGCCGCCACCAACCGGCCCAAACAGGATATCATCGACGGTCGGGTGTTCCGAGAAGATTTCTACTACCGGTTGTGTTCGGACATCATCGAAGTCCCGCCCCTGCGCACCCGGATTCAGCAGGACCCGGCTGAGCTGGACGCGCTCCTGGATTTTACGGTCACGCGCATGCTCGGCCTGGCCTCCCCGAAAATCACCGCCAAAATCAAAAGAATTATTGACCGGCGCCTGGGAAACCATTATAGCTGGCCGGGGAATGTCCGGGAACTGGAACAATGTGTGAGAAGCGTACTGCTTCGACGGGATTACCCTGGCAAACAGGAACCGGAGGACCCGTCACTTTCCGATTCTCTGTGCCGGGGCATCCAGGCCCGGAACCTGCCGGTTTCCGCTCTGTTGTCCGGATACTGCACCCTGTTGTACGAAACATTGGGCACTTATGAGAAAGTGGCTCAGAAAACCGGTCTGGACAGGCGAACCGTTAAAAAACATATCATGAACCATAAACAGCCATAAGGACCTTTCATGCTTTCTTTTCTGCCATCCCCCCTGAAAGGAATACTCTCTTTTCTGATTTACCTGATCAACACCATTTTGCTCACCGTGCCGTTGATACTGATCTCTCTGCTCAAGTTCATCCTGCCGTTCCAACCGGTGGTGGTGATCCTGGACCGGATCCTCATGGGCATCGCCGGATTGTGGATTCACATCAATTCCCTGACCACGGACCTGTTCTGCAACATCGACTGGGATATCCGGGGCTTGGACAAACTCAACCCGAGAGAGTGGTATCTGGTGCTGTCCAACCATCAGTCCTGGGTGGATATCCTGGTTCTTCAGAAAACGCTGAACAAAAAAATCCCCATGCTCAAATTTTTCCTGAAAAAAGAGCTGATCTGGGTCCCGTTTCTGGGTCTGGCCTGGTGGGCCCTGGATTTCCCATTCATGAAACGATATTCAAAGGAATTTCTGGCCCTAAACCCCCATCTGGAAGGAAAAGACCTGGAAAGTACCCGGATAGCGTGCCGGAAATTCAAGCACACCCCGGTGTCCATCATGAATTTTGTGGAAGGCACCCGATACACACCGGAAAAAGCGAAAAAATCCGCGTTCTCATATCTGTTGACTCCCAAAGCCGGGGGCATTGCCTTTGTCTTAGGGTCCATGGGCCAGTATCTCAATCATATCATCGATGTCACCATTGTCTATCCGGGCCGGGTTCCCAGTTTCTGGTCGTTCATATCCGGCAAAACCCGGAAAATTATTGTGGATTTTCAACTGCTGGAAGTGGGGTGGCAGATCAAGGGGGATTATTTCAATGATCCGGTTTTCAAGCAGCGATTCTGTGAATGGCTCAATGATCTGTGGCTTGAAAAAGACCGGAAAATTGAGCGGCTGCTTTCCTAAAGAACTGCGGCTGCCAGACCGGTAAAAAGGAATGAGGATTCGATCATGAATTCCATTTGATTGCCTGAAATCTGGGTGTCTTTTTCAAAAAAATGAATCAGTAAAAGCATCATGCCGGGAACCAGGATCAGCAGAAATGACAGGGAAAAAGGCAATCCTGTCAGCCAGGCCCCGGCCAGCAGAACCATGACACCCGCCAGAACGCACCGGATCAGCACAAAACTTTTTTTCTCCCCCAAAAGGATGGGAAGGGTTTCCCTGCCGGCGATCCGGTCTCCCTGGATCGCCACGATATCGAAAAATGCGGTCCGGCTGAACACCAGTCCGGCCGCATACAGAAATGCCACCGTGTGCCAGGCCGGCATACTGCGGGTGTCTACAGCGGGAAGGATCGTGGTGACAATTCCCCAGGCCATGGTGATCAGGATGGTTTTGGATCCGGGGATATCCTTGATCCGCCGAATCTGCTGTGTTCTGCCGAATCCCCGGGGAATGATCTTCAGATTGTAGGACAACCCCAGAAGACTCATGATCAGAAGGATAAAAAAAGAGAGCACGCCGGTGGTGTATGCCAGATACAGCCCAGCCCCGCCGGCACCCACGGCCAGCGCGGCCAGAACCGGGCGGTACCGCCGGTAAAACACGGCCCGATCCGGGTGGTTGTAGGTGTCGGATTTGACGGAAAATATATTGTTGAGCACCTGCATGGAAAACACGTAGAGCATGGCAATGGCGGCATGAATCATTGTACGGGGCAACTGCTGGATCACGGAACAGGCATAGGTCAGGCTGCCGGCTCCCAGTGCCAGCAGCAGGTTGGTCTTTAACAGACAATCCTGGATTTCGGCGATGCCCCCCGCCACCGGTCGCTGTTTCTGGAGATGCCGGGCCACACGGGAACAGGTATCGGTGATCACCCAGTTGGGCGTGGAGGCCCCGGCGGTAATGGCAATGGACCGCAACCCGGCCAGCTGCGTAAAATCAATTTCCGGCACAGATTCGATATGGACGGCAAGGGCCCGGGTTTCGGCAGCCACCTGGGCCAGACGTCTTGTATTACCGCTTTGCCGCCCCCCCACCACGATCACGGCGTCATGGGTGGCGGCCAGCTGCCGGACCTCCTGCTGCCGCCGTTCCGTAGACCCGCAGATGGTATCAAACACCTTGTAATGGGGCCGGTGTTCCGCACACCAGGATTTGACCTGGTCATACAATGCCGTGTTCTGGGTAGTCTGGGCCACCACCACCGCATTGTCAAACCCCGGCAGGGCCATTAACTGATCCATGGACGTTACCGCATGCCCGTTGCCTCTGGCATAGCCCAGCAGCCCCACGACTTCCGGGTGTTTTTCATCGCCGACAATGATGGAAGCATACCCTTTTTCCGCATATTTTCGGATAATCACCTGAACCCTCACCACCCGGGGACATGTGGCATTGAGCACGGTGAATCCAGCGGTTTTCAGGGCCGCCTCATCTTCCGGCGGGACCCCGTGGGCACGGATCAATACCATGCCCGCCCCTTTTTCCGGAACGGTATCCAGCCGGGAAATCCCTTTGGTCTCAAGCATCTCCAGCACCTGGGGGTTGTGGATGAGGGGTCCGTATGTAAAAATCGGTGTATTCGATGTATTGGCGGCATCCAGCACCATGTCCACGGCTCGCCGGACGCCCATGCAGAAGCCTGCGGTTTTTGCAATCGTAATTTTCATGAAATATTGATGAGCAGATTCACCAGCCGGGAAAATTCCGATCGAGACGTAAAATTGATTTCAATCCGCCCTTTTTCTCCATTTTTTCGAATTTTTACCGGAGACTGGATCTGACTGGAAATCCGGGAGCAGGTATTTTCAAGAAACAGCCGTTCTGTGGCAGACAGTTTCTTTACAGGTTCAGGTTTTGCCTGTCTGGATTGATTCACCAGCTGTTCCGTCTTTCTGACCGACAGTTTCTGACGGATCACCCGGTCAAACAGGGCCAGCTGGTTTTCCACAGAACCCGCACCCAGAAGCGCCCGGGCATGGCCCATGGTAATTTCTTCGGCCAGTAGACTTTGCTTGATTGTTTCGGGCAATCCCCTCAGCCGGAGCAGGTTGGCAATGGTGGAACGATTCTTGCCGATTTTTTGGGCCACTTTTTCCTGGGTATACCCGAATTCATCCATCAGCCGGAAATAGGCTTCCGCCTCTTCCAGCACATTCAGGTTGGCCCGCTGGATATTCTCGATAATGGACACTTCCAGGACCTGCTCATTGGTCAGGTCCTTGACCACTACAGGTACATGGCTCAGATCGGCTGCCCTGGCCGCCCGCAGCCGCCGTTCCCCGGCAATCAGTTCATAGGCACCGTCCATATGACGGACCAGCAGCGGCTGCAGCACTCCCTGCTGGGCAATGGAGTCCTTCAGCCGCTCCAGCTCCTGTTCATTGAATTCAGTCCGGGGTTGATACCGGTTGGGAGCGATCTCTCCTACCGGACACATGAAAAAATCCCCCCGATCCGTTCGGGTATCCTTGTCAAAATCAGGAATCAATGCGCTGATTCCCCGTCCCAGGCCGGTTTTTTTCTTTTTTTCGTGCATCATCGTTTCAGCAGCTCCCTGGCAAACGCCATATATCCTTTTGATCCCTGTGACTGCTTGTCGTATAACACCCCCGGCAGGCCGTAACTGGGCGCCTCTCCCAGCCTCACGTTCCGCGGTATTTTGGTTTCGAACACCAGTTCCTTGAAATATTGCCGGGCATCTTCCACCACGTTCTGGGCCAGGTTGGTGCGGCGGTCAAACATGGTCAGCAAAATGCCTTTGATTCTTAATCCCGGATTAAACGATGATTTGACCCGCTTGACCGTATCCAGCAGCTGCCCCAGACCTTCCAGGGCAAAAAACTCGCTCTGGAGCGGAATCAGCACAAAATGGGAGGCAACGAATGCATTCAGGGTCAAAAGACTCAATGCCGGCGGGCAATCGATAAATACATAATCATAACGGCCCGCCACCGGTGTCAGCAGCTGCTTCAAACGGGCTTCCCGTTGAGGCGCCGATACCATTTCAATTTCAAAGCCGATCAGATCCACATTGGCAGGCACCAGGGTCAACCCGGGCAGCATGGTGGGCATCAGCAGATCCTGAATGTCCGCCTCACCGATCAGTCCATGATAAAGAGAGGCTTCCAGACCGGGTTTCTCCACTCCCAGCCCGGTGGTGGCATTGGCCTGGGAATCACAGTCCACCAGCAGCACTTTTTTTTTCAGTATGGCCAGTGCTGCGGAAAGATTCACCGCGGTGGTGGTTTTTCCCACCCCTCCTTTCTGATTGGCTATACTGATGATCTGGGTCATAATTTTCAATTCCATATCACAGTTCATGATCCGAGGCAAACAAGAAAAAACCGGCGGAAGACGTTCGTTCAATTTGACCTGACATCTGGTTCAGGCAGCCTCTTTTCCCCTATTCCGGAAGGCATGTCAAGAAAAATTACCGTTTTGGTTTGTATTTGACATTTTGCGCGCCTGTGCTAATATGCCTCAAAATGCAGAAACGTCCGTCTCCATCCCGAAAAAAACCACGACATTCCCGGAAACAACCGGTTCGAATACCCGGAAACAGGCCGGATCATCTCAATTTTTTACCGGACCTTCCCATCACCGCCAGGAAAGATGACATCATCAATGCCATCCAGGCCAGTCGGGTGGTGATCATTTCCGGTGAAACCGGTTCCGGCAAGACCACCCAGATTCCCAAATTCTGTCTGGCCGCCGGATGCGGTACCCGGGGCATGATCGGATGCACCCAGCCCCGGCGCATTGCCGCTGTCAACGTGGCCAAACGGATAGCGTTTGAACTCAAGGAGCCTTTGGGGCGATCCGTCGGATACAAAATCCGGTTTGACGACAAAACCGCTTCCGATGCCTGCATCAAGGTGATGACCGACGGTATTCTGCTGGCGGAAACCCAGCAGGATCCTCTTTTGAAGCGCTATGATACCATCATTGTGGACGAGGCCCATGAACGAAGCCTGAATATCGATTTCACTCTGGGCATTCTGCGGCGCCTGGTGAAAACGCGCAGACACCTGAAACTGATCATCACCTCCGCCACCATCGATACCCAGAAATTTTCCGAAGCCTTTGACAATGCCCCCATCATCGAAGTCTCAGGCCGGATGTTTCCGGTGGAGGTGTTGTACCAGCCGATTTTAGAGGACACCGGAGAAAAACAGAACCCCGAAGACCAGGGGTATGTGGAAGCGGCCGCCGAGGCGGCCCATTCCCTGTTGACCCGGACCCGGTCCGGAGACATGCTGATCTTCATGCCCACGGAACAGGATATCGGCGAAACCATGGAACTGCTGAAGGGCCGGCAGCACCCCGGGGTCACCATTCTGCCCCTGTTCGCCCGGCTGTCCGCCAAAGAGCAGGCAAAAGTGTTCTCACGGACCCCGGGCCGGAAAGTTATCGTATCCACCAATGTGGCGGAAACCTCTTTGACCATTGCCGGCATCAAATATGTGATCGACACCGGCCTGGCCCGCATTCCCAGTTATTCCCCAAGAACCCGGACCACATCCCTGCCGGTGCGGCCCATCTCCCAGAGTTCGGCCAACCAGCGCATGGGCCGATGCGGCCGGGTGGAAAACGGGGTGTGTATCCGGCTGTATGATGAAGATGATTTTAACGGCCGCCCGTTTTTCACCTCCCCGGAAATCCTGCGGAGCAATCTGGCCGAGGTCATTTTGCGCATGATCTCCCTGAAACTCGGGGATGTCCAGGGATTTCCGTTTATCGATCCCCCGGCCCCCAAAAGCATCCGGGACGGGTTCGATACCCTGGTGGAGCTGGGGGCCATCAGAATCACCGGGAAAAACAGAAAAACCGTGACCCTCACCCCGGTGGGACAGGTCATGGCCCGGCTTCCGGTGGATCCCAAACTGTCCCGAATTCTTATTGCAGCCCGGGAGAACAACTGCCTGGCCGAGGCCCTGGTCATTGTCACGGCCCTGTCCATTTCCGATGTCCGGCAGCGCCCGGCGGAAAAAGCAGCAGCTGCCGATCAGAAACATGCCCGGTTCAAAGACCCGTCGTCTGATTTCGTCACCCTGCTCAACATCTGGGACACATACAAAACAGAAGAGAAAACATCCGGTTCCCGGGCAAAACTCCGGCAGTTTTGCATGGATCATTTTCTGTCATTCAAACGGATCCGCGAATGGCTGGATATTCACCACCAGATCAAGCGACAGCTGGGAGAACACGGATTTTCCGATTTCTCACCCTTCAGCTTGTTGCCCGGCACCGGTCATCTCAAATCAAAAGACCATGACATCGGGGGGCCCTTGTACATCGCCCTGCACAAAACGCTTCTGGCCGGATATCTGTCTCACATCGCCCACAAAAAGGAAAAAAACATCTACACCGCGGCCAAAGGGCAGCAGGCCATGATCTTTCCGGGATCCGGCCTGTTCGACAAGGCCGGCCCCTGGATTGTGGCGGCCGAGTATGTCAAGACCAGCCAGCTGTTCGCACGGGGGGTGGCCAATATCGATCCGGCCTGGCTGGAGGAGATCGGAAAAGACCTGTGCACCCGAACCTATTCAGACCCCCGATGGGAAAAAAAACAGGGCCGGGTCATGGTCACGGAGCAGGTCTCTTTGTTCGGCCTGATCATTGTGGCCGGACGGTCCGTGCCCTATGGCAACGTCAATCCGGAAGAGGCCGGGGATATCTTTATCCGCAGCGCCCTGGTGGATGGCGAGGTTCACCAGCCCTTTGCCTTCATGGTTCACAACCAGAGTCTGATCGAAGAGCTGGAAGAGATGGAGCATAAAACCCGGCAGCGGGACATTGTGATCAGCACCGAGGACATGGTCCAGTTCTATCATGCCCGGCTGCCCCGCCCGTTCTTTCATATCAAAACCTTTGCAAAATTTTTAAAAGAC
>JBFLKI010000098.1:0-9183 GCA_040883135.1 Desulfotignum sp.
CACATCATCATCGAAATAACCTGTCGGAAATCCACTTTCTCTCTGGCCGTCTTCGACAACGGCACGGGGTTTGAGCCATCCGGAGAATACCGGGGCATGGGGCTCCGCATCATGAACTACCGGGCGAAACTCATGGGCGCATCCCTGGATATTGAATCCGGTAACACCGGTACCTGCGTCACCCTGAAACTGCCGGTGATCGCGCTGCATACCCCGGAAGGCCCATCTCCCCGGCAGGACCGATCCACATGACGGACCACGCACCATTTTTCACGGGCACGGCTGGGAAGGGCAATGATTTCTTTATTGACTCCCCTTGTTTCAGACTGATACAGATACGGCATGGTGTATCTTATGGAGCTGAAGTTCATCTTCCGGGTTTGCATTGTGATTTAATCCCAGTCCTCATCCAATGATTTAAGGAGAATACATGCAACAAGCTTTCATCCGTTCTTTAGGTTATGTCTGGTTCGTTTTGCTATTATCTGTTTTCATTCTGCATCCGCTCAGGGCTCACGCACAGGAGGAGCCGTCCGGAAGCACGGACAGTTCCAGAGCCGGCATTGAAAAATTATTGCAGGATCTGGAAGACCCGCAAAAACTGGAAGCCCTCAAGCAGGATCTGCGGATGCTTCTTCATGCCGGCGAAGAAATTTCCGGAGAACCAGGGGGTGAATCCAAAGGCTTTGGTGGCGTGCTGCTGCGGACAATGTCCGATTACATGCGAGAAATCAATCATGTGCTGGCAACAGTGGGACAGAATATGCTCCAGATACCGGGCATGGCCAGAGACACTGCCCGGCAGGCCCGGGATCCGGAAACACTCAAACGCTGGGGAGAAATGGGTGGCAAAGTCATACTGGTCCTGCTGGCAGGTTTTCTGGCACAGATACTGGTTTCCCGTCTCTTGTCCAGGGCCCGCAACGCCCTGAAAGACCGGAAATCCGACAGCAAAGGATTCAGAACGCTGCTGATGTTTGGCAGTACGCTGCTGGAATTGATCCCCATTGCCGGGTTTGCCGCTGCTGCCTATGGCCTGCTTCCCCTGCTTGATCCACGGCCGGGCACCCAGCTGGTGGCCCTGACCCTGATAAACGCCAATGTCCTGGTCAGAATGATTCTGGCCTTTACCAGACTGCTGCTCATGCCGGAGACCCCGTCCCTCCGGTTGTTGCTGCTGGACAGCGAAACCGTGCACTATTTTTATATCTGGGTCAGACGAATTGTGAGGATTTCAGTATACGGCTACTTCATTCTTGAAGCGCTCTTGATTCTCGGACTTGACGCCAGCCTTTACCTTTTCTTTCTGAAAATGCTGGGGCTGATCATTGCCCTGATGGTGATTATTCTTGTGCTGCAGAATCGGGTGGATGTGGCCGGATGGCTTCGCGGAAGCCATAAACAGACAGCAGCGGCCGAGCCGCAGACAGCGTCTGAAACCGCTGATCCCCGGATGCGACAAATCAGGATGGTCACTTCCTTGCGCAAACGATTTGCCGATTTCTGGCACATCGCCGCCATATTGTTCACCCTGGGCATATACGGAACCTGGGCTTTGGGCATAGAGGGAGGGGTCTATTTTGTGGTCAGGGCACTGATCCTGACTGTCATGGTGGCCGTCCTGTCCGCCTTTTTTCTCCGCATCAGCCAGCGGGGGCTGGATCAGCTGTTCAAGATCAATAATGAACTGAAAAAAAATTATCCGAACCTGGAAGACCGGGCCAACAGGTATCTGCCTTTGCTCAGGCATACCCTCAAATCAGCCGTGTACATCATTGCCGCCTTTTCGATCATGCAGGCATGGGGAATCGGCACCTACAGCTGGATATTGTCGCCCCAGGGAGGGGCCGTTGTGTCCAACCTACTGGTGATCTTCCTGATTATCACCGGTGCTGTGATGATTTGGGAACTGGTCAGCTTAAAAATAGAAGCCTACATGATCCGGGAGCGTGAGGGTGTTTCCGAAAGAAAGGCCAACCAGAGAATGCTGACCCTGCTGCCCCTGTTCAACAACGTGATCCGGATCACCCTGGTTCTGGTGGCAGGCATGAGCGTCCTGTCCCACATAGGTATCAATATCGCGCCTCTGCTGGCCGGTGCAGGGGTAGTCGGCCTGGCCGTGGGGTTTGGTGCCCAGACCCTGGTCCGGGATGTCATTACAGGCGCCTTTATTCTGATGGAAGGTTCCATCGCCGTGGGGGACTGGGTGGAGGCCGGCGGATATGCAGGCAGTGTTGAACACCTGACCATCCGGACCCTGACCCTGCGCGACCTTGCAGGAGCGGTATTTGTGATTCCCTTTGGAGAAGTGACCACCGTGAAAAACAGCAACCGCGACTTTGGCTACGCGTTGGTGGACGCAGGCGTCGCTTACAGGGAAGATTACGGCGAGGTGGTCCAGGCCCTGCAGGATGCGGCAACCGAACTGCGGCAGGATGAAACCTGGGGACCGGATATTATCGAAGACCTGGAACTGTTCGGCCTCAACAATCTGGGGGATTCCGCCGTAGAAATCCGGGTCCGCCTGAAAACCAGACCCATGCGCCAGTTTGCGGTCCGAAGGGCGTTTCTGGAAAGAATGAAACGTATTTTTGATGAGCGCGGCATCGAAATTCCATTTCCGCACCAGACCATCTGGTTTGGAGAGGACAAAAAGGGGGCTGCCCCGCCCATGCGTCTTCTCAAAGAATCCAAACCGGCAGGCAGCCCTCCCCGGGACATCGAATCCGTGCCCGTCCAGGATCATCAGGAAGCTCAAATTCACTACCACTCTGAATCTGATGCATCCAAAGACGTGGTGCGCAACGTTGACGACGATAAGACGGATAAACAATGAGATTGCACAACCGGCAAAAACATGATACTGCCATCCAGCGATGACCACAAAAAAGAAAATACTGCTGGTGGAAGACCATCCCATCTTTCGGCTCGGCCTGGCCGAACTGATCAACCAGGAACCGGATCTGATTGCATCCGGCGAATCAAAGGATGTGGATTCCGCCATCCAGGAGATCGAATCGGTTCAGCCGGACCTCATCATCGCGGATATCTCGTTGAAAAACTCCGACGGCATCGATCTGGTGCGGCACGTCAGAAAACACCATCCACCCATTCCGGTGCTGGTGCTGTCCATGCATGACGAATATCTGTATGCCCAGCGGGCTCTGCATGCCGGGGCCAGAGGGTACATCATGAAACAGGAAGCCATGGAATCGGTGGTGGCGGCCATTCATCACGTGCTGTCGGGCAAAGTGTACCTGAATGACACGGTCAAGGAGCATATCCTGGCCAACATCACGGGATCCGGTGATCTTCGGAAGAAATCTCCTGCCGAGCGGCTCACGGACCGGGAAATGCAGGTTTTCAAACTGATCGGCAGGGGGTATTCCTCCCGGGAGATCGCCATCCGCCTGTTTTTAAGCATCAAAACCATCGGCACCTACCGGGAAAGAATCAAAACAAAACTCAACCTCAAGCATGCCAATGAACTGGTGAGGTGTGCGGTGCACTTTGAAAAGACCGGCCAGATTACCACGGTCCCGGAATAACCGTCTCTCCGAATCAAATTTCTGTTTCAACATCGATGTCATCTCCTGACCCTACCCGGCGCTAGGTTTTTTTCTTACAAACCCGATTGTCTGCGCCTACATCAAAAATCGGTTTTCAGCCGATTGTGGGACCGGCTTTCCTTTACTATATGAGTTACAGGCGAAGATCTCACCTGATAACCTCAATTTCAAAGGAAGGTAGCGCTTATGACTGCACAACCCAACATGACCGATTATGACAAGGAGTACAAAGAGTTCAAATGGCAGGTGCCGGAGTACTACAATTTTGCCGGTGACGTGTTTGACAAATGGGCCGAAGACAAAGACAAACTGGCCATGCTCTGGGTGGACGATCACGGCACGGAGATCCGAAAAACCTTTCACGAACTGAGCAGGGCCTCCAAACAGCTGGCCAACGTGTTCAAATCCCACGGTGTCGGCCAGGGGGATGTGGTCATTGTGGTCCTTCCCAGAAACATTGAATGGTGGATCGCGTTTACCGCCTGCATCCGCTGCGGGGCCATGATCGCACCGGGCACCACCCAGCTGACGGCCAAAGACCTGGAGTACCGGGCCAACAAATCCGAAGCCGCGTGCATCATCACCACACCGGCCATTGCCGGCTCTTTCGACGAGGTGGCGGACAAATGCCCCACGGTCCAGACAAAAATTGTGATCACCTCGCCCAAAGAGGGCTGGACTTTCTGGGACGAGGCCATGGAGCAGGCATCTGACAAATTTCAAACCGCAAAAACCCGTGCGGATGACAATTGCCTGGTCTATTTCACCTCCGGCACCACCGGGTTTCCCAAAATGGCCCTGCATGCACATTCCTATGGATATGGCCATATGGTCACCGGTAAATACTGGCTGGATCTGAAACCGGAGGACATGCACTGGAACGTGTCGGACACCGGATGGGCCAAGGCGGCCTGGTCCAGCTATTTCGGGCCCTGGAACCAGGGCGCGGCCCAGTTTGTGCATCATACCGACCGGTTCGATCCAAAAATCACTTTGGATCTACTGGCAAAATACCCCATCACCACCATGTGCGGGGCCCCCACCATCTACCGGATGCTGGTGCTCCAGGATCTGTCCAAGTACAAATTTCCCCACTTGCGTCACTGCGTCGGCGCGGGCGAACCGTTGAACCCGGAAATCATCGAGGTGTGGAAAAAAGCCACCGGCTGCACCATCCGGGACGGATACGGCCAAACCGAAACTGTGATTCTGGCGGGTAATTTCCCGTGCATCGCCCCCCGGTTCGGATCCATGGGCAAGCCTACACCGGGGATCGACCTGCATGTGATCGATGACCAGGGCAATATTCTGGGTCCCAACGAAGAAGGGGATATTGCGGTGCGCATTGAGCCTGAACGCCCCATCGGGCTGTTCAAGGAATACTGGAAGGAACCGGACCGCACGGCATCGGCATTTATCCCGGGCTGGTATCTCACCGGAGACCGGGCCTATGTGGACGAAGACGGATATTTCTGGTTTGTGGGACGATCGGATGACGTGATTCTCACCTCGGGCTACCGCATCGGTCCCTTTGAGGTGGAAAGCGCGTTGATCGAGCACCCGGCCGTGGCCGAATCCGCCGTGGTCTCCAGCCCGGATGACACCCGGGGTGAAGTGGTGAAAGCCTTTGTCATCCTGGCCCCGAACTATGAACCCAGTGACGCGCTGGTCAAGGAGATCCAGGACCATGTGAAAAAGACCACCGCCCCTTATAAATATCCGAGAAAAATTGAATTTGTGGAGGAGCTGCCCAAGACCATCAGCGGCAAAATCCGGCGGATTGAACTCAGAGACGCGGAATGGGGAAGATAGATCGATCCTGTCATTTTACTTAAGGAGGTTTCATCCATGAAAGAAAAAATCTACAAAAAAGAGATCCGTATCACCCTGATATTTTCGGTGCTTCTGCTGCTGACCGGACATTCCGCATCCATTTTCGTGCTGTTTCCCGGCCTTCAGCAGGGAACCCTGTGGGGGTTTCCCATCCAGTATATCATTCCCATTCTGCTGGGATGGTTCGGCATCGCCGCGGTCTGCCTGGTGATGGCGCTTGTGTGCAACAAGTTTGACGATGAAATGGCAGACTATGTCAAAACCCTGGCCCCTGAAACCGACCCTTCAACTGAAACCAAGCAAAAATAAGGAGATGACACCATGCCTGCGGAATATGCATTAAGCAACGTCTGGATCGGACTGGGAGTGGTCATTGTCCTGTTTGCGATTTTTTACGCGGTCGGCTATTTTTCTAGCCGCAAAACCGCATCGGACGAAGATTTTTACGCGGCCGGATTTTCCATCGGTCCGGTCACCAACGGTCTGGGCATGGCCGCCACCTGGGCCAGCCTGGCAACCTTTCTGGGGGTGATCGCCCTGATCCTCCGGCTCCAGGTGCCGTTTGTGTACCTGTGGATTCAATGGGCCATCTCCATCCCGCTGCTGACGCTTTTGTACGGCACCAGCCTGCGGCGGATGAAGGCGTTTACCCCGGCCAGTTTTATCCGGCAGCGGTATGGAAAACCCTCCACCATCGTGATCGTGTGCTGGATGATTCTGATCATGGTCATGTATGCGCTTGGCCAAATGGTCGGGCTGGGTCAGGCATTCGAGCTGCTGTTCGGGGTGCCCTACAATGTGGCCATTATCGTGGCCGGACTTGCCACGGTGGGGTTCATCACCATCGGCGGGATGTACGGGGCCACCTACAACGCAGCCTTCCAGATGGTGGTCATGACCATTGCCATGATCGTGCCCATGGGTGCCATCATGAAGGCCATGGGATCGTCTGGCTGGTGGTTTCCGCCCCTGGCCTACGGCGACATGGTGCCGGACATGATCAAGAACATCCCCACTTTTTTCGACATGAAATATGATTTCCGGTGGTATTTCGCCCTGATCCCGGCTTTTACGCTGGGACCGGTGGCCCTGCCCCATCTGGCCATGAAGGTGTTCACATCATCCTCAGTGAAAAGCGCCCGGTGGGCGGTGGTATGGTTCGCCATCTTCCTGGGTCTGCTGTTTTCCGGCACCTATGTGGTGGGATTCGCCGGCAACTTTTTCACCGCCACCACCGGACGGGTCATTGAGAAAGCGGACCAGACCATTCTGATTCTCAATGTATTCTACAACCCCACCCTGGTAGCCGCTTTTGTCATGGGCGGGGCCATTGCCGCCGGACTCTCCACCATCGGGGGCAATCTTATGGCCATCGCCGGCCTGGTGGGATCGGACCTGCTGGGAATCATCGCCCCCAACATGGAATCCGCCAAACGGATGAAATGGGGATACGCGGCCCTGGGCCTGGGAGGTCTGGCCGCCGTGCTCATGGCATTCAATCCGCCCCGGTTCCTGGTGACCAGTATTCTGTGGGCTTTCGGCCTGCTGGCCACCACCGCCACCCCGGCCATTCTGCTGGGAGTCTGGTGGAAAGAGGCCAACAAGCTGGCATTGATCATCTCCTCCATGGTCTGCGGGATCATCTACATCGTGATCTCCCCGCACGTGCTGCCCTCCATCTGCATCGGGTCCGGTCTTGTGGCGGCCCTGGGCATGTCCGGCGGCATGGTGACCATCCCGTTGAGCTTTGCCATGTTCATCATCCTGTCCATCGCCTTCAACCGGATGCCTGCGCTGAAAGCGTATGCCCCCACCCTGGCGGACAAGCAGGTGATCGACCGGATTCACGGCTGGGGGCCTGATTACGATGAATCCCGGTACAACGGCATCACATGGCCCTTGATCATCTCGGCTTTCTGCGTTATTGTCTTCGTCTGGGGCCTGCAGCCCTGGTAATTTTCACCCGGTAATTCCGTCCGGACGCCGGCATGCCCGTGTCCGGACGGAACACAATCCCTCAAAGGATCCCCATGACCTACCCCGTCGCTATGCGCCTGCTTATCAAACTGGACCCGTCCGGTGTCCGGCAACTTCCTCTGAATCTTCTGCCCTGGATCTGCATCGGGCATGTATCGCTGCTGGGGCTGATCTACGGCGGCACAGCCGCCTGGCTCAGCCGGGACCTGCTGCAGGGCCGAAGCCTGCTCCAACTCACCCTGGCCGGGATTCCGGTGGCGTTTCTCATGCATGCCGGGGCCGCCTTGTTCCTGTGGGTGTTCTTGAAGGCACTGGGCGGCAAAGCCTCTTTTCTCTCCGCCTATTTTCTCATGGGCGTTGCCGCCATTTCCCTGTGGATTTTCGCTCCGTTTCTGGCCATGATCCAGGTCCGTCCTCCCAGCACTATACTCCTTGGGGCCTTTATCCTGACCGGCGTTTACGGACTGGCGGTAACGGCCAGAACGATCCAGCAGGCATTTGCCCTGTCCAACACCCGAATGACCATTGCCCTTTCCGCCGCCGTGATCTATATTGGATGTTTTCTGTATCTGTGGATGTAGAAGTTACAGCCAGTCAGAGCAACCACGGTACAACCGACAATCATCGCATCGCAAAAGATCCGAATCCGCGGCATGATTTTGGATTCCGGACCAGGGAGGGCTGATATGAAAAAAATGCACACACTGAACGTCGAAACCATGAAAGAACTGATCCAGGTGGCGACGGGTAAAGACAGGGCCGATCTGGTGATCCGCCATGCACGGCTTTTAAATGTGTATACCGGTGAATTTCTGGAAAATCAGTGTGTCAGCATCAAAAACGGTCAAATCGCATTTGTGGGAGACAATGCGGATCACACCATCGCCCCCGGCACCACGGTGATCGATGCGACGGACAAAACCCTCATTCCCGGCCTGATCGACGGGCACACCCATCTGTCGTCGTTTTACGAGATCAGCCGGTTCATTCCCTATGCGGTTCAGGACGGGACCACCACCATCATTACCGAAACCATGGAAGCCTATCCGGTCATGGGGTATGACGGGGTGGCGGAACTGCTGGCATCTTTCAGGGACCAGCCCATCAAGATTTTCGGCACGGCCCCGGCCATGGTGTCCATCAGTACGGCCGCAAACGGCATCCACCCGGATGACCTGGCACGGCTTCTGGATCGGGACGACATCCTGGGGCTGGGAGAAACTTACTGGCAGGCGGTTTTTCAGACACCGGACCGGATCCTGCCCGCATTTGAACAAACCCTTCAGGCCGGCAAATTGCTGGAGGGACATTCCGCCGGCGCCGGCGGAAAAAAACTGGCCGCCTACCTGGCCGCCGGCATCTCTTCCTGCCATGAACCCATTGACGCGGACCAGGCCCTGGAACGGCTGCGGCTGGGCCTGTATGTCATGATCCGGGAAGGCAGCATCCGAAGGGATCTTTCGGCCATCGCCCGGATCCGGGATACGGGTGTGAACACAAGGCGCCTCATCCTGGTGACCGACGGGGTGGGCCCCGAAGATCTCCTGGAGAACAAGGGCATGGCATATGTGGTGCAAAAAGCCATCGATGCCGGGTTCACTCCTGCCCAAGCCGTGCAGATGGCCACCTTGAACGTGGCGGAACACTTTTCACTGGATGGCATGGTGGGGGGCATCGCCCCGGGCCGGTGCGCGGACATGGTGATCATTCCGGACCCCGGCACCATCCTCCCGGAGATGGTGATCAGCAATGGAAAAATCATTTTTGACAAAGGGCGGATGCAGGTATCCCCTCGAAAACATTC
>JBFLKI010000099.1:0-17648 GCA_040883135.1 Desulfotignum sp.
AAACGTTTGTTTCCAATCCGAAACTGGATGTCGCCTCGGTCATTTCCCGGCTTGGTATTGGAGAAGCCCTGGTATCCACACTCCAGGACAAGGGCATTCCCATGCCTGTGGAAGAAACCCTGATCAGCCCTCCCCGGTGCCGCATGGGATCACTGACCGCTCAGGAACGCGCGGCTATCGTTTTGCGGAGTCCTGTGGGCATGAAATACGATATGCCTTTGAACCGGGAATCGGCCCATGAAATATTGACGCGCAGGGCTCAGGAAACCGCATCCAACGTACCTGAGCCGAACAAAGGGACCCATCCGGAGGTTCCGGAAAAAGAAAGTGTCTTCAAAGACTTTCTGTGGGGTACAAAACGTCGCCAGGGCATGGTTGAAACAATGGCCAAACAGACCGTCCGAACCGTGGGCAGCCAAATCGGCAGAGAGATATTCCGGGGCCTTCTGGGAGGGTTGTTCGGGAAAAAGAGGTGACAGGAATCCGGCGGGAACCGTATTGAAAACCTCACGAAAATGGCCTATGCTGCAGTCATGCGTTTTCAGAACCAGACAGATGCAGATGCCGCTTTCGGCCGGAAAAGAGGCGGACTCAAACTGATCCGCCCCTATTTCCGGCAGTTCAAGGCCCAGATCCTTTTAGGCATGGTGTGCATGATCATTGTGGACGGTACCCAGCTCATCGTGCCCCAGGTGATTCGGTCCGTGGTGGACACCCTGGATGCGGGCAGCATGGATCGGGTGGTGCTGATTCGTCAGTGCGTGTTCATCCTGGGGCTGGGGATACTGATGGCCGTACTCCGCTATGCCTGGCGAATGCTGCTCATGGGCAGTGCCAGAAACCTGGAAAAAGGGATCCGGGATCAGCTGTACACCCATATCATGGCCCTGGATCCGGCGTTCTTCGACCGGGTCAACACCGGGGATATCATGGCCCATGCCACCTCGGACATCAACCATGTGCGCATGGCCTTCGGATTCGGCATCATCGTGCTGGTGGACACGGTGCTTTTAGGGGGCGCCATTCTAGGCATCATGATCTGGACCCACCCCAGTCTCACGGCCATGGCCATGATCCCCATGCCGGCCCTGATTTTCTTCACACGGCACCTGGGAAAAAAAATGCATGACTTTCACACCACGGCCCAGGAATCGTTTTCCCAGCTGACAGAAATGATCCGGGAGAGCTTTTTCGGCATCCGCATCATCAAGGTGTTCAATTTTGAATCCCTGGTCACCCACCGGGTGGGTCATGCCGCCACCGACTATTTTCATAAAAACCTGAAGCGGGCCGTGGTCACGGCCCTGCTCCGGCCTCTGCTGGGATTTTTCTTCAATCTTTCTTCGTTGATCATTTTATTTTACGGCGGGATCCTGGTGATGCACAACACCCTGAGTCCCGGAGAGCTGGTGGCGTTTCTCCAGTACCTGGGACTTCTGGCATGGCCGGTGATCGCCATCGGGTGGATGACCAACCTGTTCCAGCGGGGCATGTCTTCTTTGCGCCGGATCAACACCCTGCTCGAATCCAGGCCGGCAATCACGGCTCCCCAAAACCCGGTGCCGGTGCCCCGGATCGACCGGCATATCCGTTTCAACCACACCGGGTTTTCCTATGACGGACACACCCCCATATTATCCGACATCTGCCTGGACATCCCGGCCGGCATCCGCGTAGGCATCACCGGACCGCCGGGATCCGGCAAGACCACCCTGGCGTATCTGTTGATGCGGCTGTATGATCCCACGGAAGGCGACATCCGGCTGGACGGGGTTTTTACCCGGGACATGGATCCGGAAGCCCTGCGCTCCTGCATCGCGTTCATGCCCCAGGAACCGTTTCTGTTTTCCACGACCCTCTGGGACAATATACTCATGGGACGGCAGACAAATAAGGACAATCTGAAACAGGTGATCCGGATCTGTGATCTTTCAGACACCATCGATGCCATGCCCCAGGGGCTGGACACCCTTGTGGGAGAACGGGGAGTGACCCTGTCCGGCGGGCAGAAACAGCGGCTGGCCCTGGCCCGGGCCCTGGTGGAAGACACACCTGTTTTGATCCTGGACGATCCGGTCAGCCAGCTGGACACCCGGACCGCCCGGCGGGTAATCGACGGCATCCTCCGCCATACAACGGGCCGCACCTGCATCTTCATCTCCCACCGGCTGTCGGCCCTGGCCGCCTGCGACATGATATACATCCTGAAAAGCGGTCAAATCAAAACAAGCGGCACCCATGCCCGGCTCCTTGAAACCAGCCCTTATTATCGGCATGCATTTGATGTGCAGCAGTTTGAGGACCCATGACAGCACCCGAAAAAATGGCACCTGAAGAAAAGGAAACCCGTCTGGCGGACCTGGTTCTGGCCAAAGCGTTGTGGCCCTATATCCGGCCCTATGCCTGGATGTTGGGGCTCTCCACCTTACTGGTGTTTACCGGTATTTTCTTTGAACTGTCCATCCCGCTGCTCATCCAGAAAGGCCTGGACGGGTTTGTCCTCCAATCCGACCAGAATACCGGTGCCTCTTTTTTAGGGCTTCGCATGACCGGATTCAGGTCTTTCGGCCTTTTTTTCGGGACAATAATCCTGGCCGCCTTTGTCATCGATTTCAGCCAGACCCTGTTTCTGGAATACTCCGGCCAGAAAATTATTCTGAATCTGCGCTGGAAACTGTTCTCCCACATGACCGGCCTGCCGGTGGCCTATTATGACAAAAATGCCTCCGGCCGTCTGGTGGCCAGAGTGGCCGGAGACATTGAGAATATGAACGAGATGTTCACCAGTGTGCTGGTATTCATCTTCAAGGATCTGGTGCTCATGGCCGCCATTTTCGTGATGCTGGCGCAACTCAACCCCGGCCTGGCCCTGTACCTGTTCTGTCTGATACCGGTGATCCTTTTGAGCGTGGCCATGTTTTCACGTCGGGTACGCAGCTCCTTTCGAACCATCCGCCAGAAAATCGGAGAGATCAATCACCGGTTTTCCGAAGGCATCTCCGGCATCCGGGCCATCCAGACCACCGGAAGCGCTACCGCGTTTATCCATCGGTTCAGGCGCCTGAATACGGACCATTTTGAGGCTGCCATGTTTCAGATCAGGATCTTTGCGGTGTTCATGCCTTTTATCGGATTTATGGGCATCGTCAGCACGGCCGTGATTCTGTGGGCCGGCGGTCTCAAGGTCACGGCCCATGACATGACCATCGGAGAACTGGTGGCGTTTCTCACCTATATGAAGCTGTTTTTCAGGCCGTTGCGGGAACTGTCCGAAAAGTTCAACCTGCTCCAGAACGCTCTGGCATCGGCGGAACGGATCATCACGGTGCTGGAAAAGCCCGGAGACCGCCAGCGCCTCACCCGTAACCGAACCCGGCTGAAGACCATCGGCCATCTGGCTTTTGACCATGTGAATTTTTCCTATGACGGCAAAACCCCGGTGCTCAAGGATATCTGCTTTTCTCTTGAAAAAGGAGAATCCATCGGCATCGTCGGCCAGACCGGGTCCGGCAAAACCTCCATCATCAACCTGGTCACCGGGTTCTATCGACCCACGGCCGGCAGTATCCTGATCAACGGCCGGTCCCAGGCATCCATCAACATCATGGACATAAGGCAGAAAACCGCCCTGGTGATGCAGGATCCCATCCTGTTTTCCGGCACGGTGAAAGACAATATCTGCCCGCCGGAAAAGCCCCTGGCCGGCCCTGAACTCAAAACCGTGCTGGAACAGGCCAACTGCGGATTTCTATATGACAAGTTCGCCGGGCCGGAAACCATGCTCAAGGAAGGGGGCCGGCCTCTGTCCGCCGGTGAGAAGCAGTTGGTGTGCATTGCCCGGGCCTTTGCCTGCGACCCGGATCTGATCATTTTCGACGAAGCCACCTCGTACATGGATTCAGAATCTGAACAGGCTGTGCACGAGGCCATGAACCGGCTCATGACCGGCCGGATGTCCATCATCATCGCTCATCGGCTGTCCACCATCAGACACTGCGGCCATATTCTTCTGCTTCGGGACGGCCGGATCCGTGAGCAGGGAAATCATTCGGAACTGGTGACGGCAAAAAAGGAGTACTGGCAACTGCTGGAAAAAGAAACCCTGAAACCCTGATCATGTTTCACGACGGACCTTCGGTCTGGAGGGTAATGGTGAAGCTGGTACCCCGGCCTTCGGTGGAATCCACGTACATCTTTCCGCCGTGTTCCTTGATGATGCCGTAAACCACGGACAACCCCAGCCCCACGCCCTTTCCTTTTTTCTTGGTGGAGAAAAACGGTTCGAAAATTTTGGAGATATATGCTTTGGGTATGCCGACACCGGTATCCTTGATCTGAATTTTCACCGCCTGTCTGTCGGGCGTGCTGCAGGTTTTCAGCGTGAGCCGTTTTTTAGGGGCCTGGGCCATGCTTTCCACGGCGTTGGAGATCAGATTCATGATCACCTGCTGGATCTGATCGTCCGAGCCTCTTATCAGAGGCAGGTTTCGTTCCAGGTCCTCGATGATCCGGATCTTATTGATGCGGAGCAGGTTGGCATTGAGCATCAGGGTCTGGTCCATGAGTTCGTTGACATCGAACCGGGTGATCTCGATTTTTGACTGCCGGGCAAAAGCCAGCAGGTTGCCGGTGATGCGGGTGACCCGCCTTGTTTCGGTTTCCATCAGATCCAGGTACCGGGAAAACAGATTCATCTGAGCCTCGGTAACACCATCCTCCTTGAGTATGCGTTTACACAGCAGCACCAGATTCAGAATACCGGCCACCGGGTTATTGATCTCATGGACCACCGACGAAGACAGCTTGCCCAGGGAAGCCATCTTGTCCTGGTGCAGCAGCTGTTCATGGGATTCCTTCAGTTGCCGGGTGCGCTCTTCCACCATTTTCTGCAAATGCTCCCGGGTTTTTTTCTCATCGTCTTTGCGCTGGGTGATGTCCCGACTGATTTCAATAAATTTGTGAATTTTCCCTTTTTGCTCCCAGATGGGGAAAATGGTCAGTTCCGTGTACCAGGTCTTTCCCTTATGATCCACCCGGGAAAGCTCCACCTGGCAGTGACGCCGTTTTTGGATCACGTGCTCCAGAGGGCATTTTTCATGGCAGTTGGAGCTTTTCCGGGTCACGCGCTGGAACACTTCATAGCAGGATCTGCCGATCACCTCGTGGCGCTGATACCGCATGTGCTTTAAAAATGCATCATTCACCTCCAGGATCTTCTGATCCGGAGAGATGATGAGAATAAAATCCCGGATGCCGTTGAGGATGGTCTCAAATTCATTTTGGGGAATGCCGGTCATGATAAACTCCTTTGCCGATTCTTCCGGCAGATAGAACCACTGCTTTTTTCTATCATACGACCGGCTGAAAACACAAGCGCAAGTTCCGAAACCCCGATGAATTCATTCAAACCGTCAATCCGTCAAGGAGTGAAACTTTAGGGGATTTTGAAAACCCCGGATAGATTGTGGTATATTCCTACATCGGTGTCTTGAAATCCAACAATCTGCCGAACATCGCTGCCGGCCAGGCAACGAACCGTTTTTTTCCCACCCCAATACAGATCATTGTAGAAAAATCCTCCAACGACCCCAGCCTGCCGTTTAAAGAGATGTTTCAAACAGAACGTCCGGAAAACCCCACCGGACAACTGGATACCGTTTTTCAGCCCTCTTTTTTCTGATCCTGGTACCCTTTTTGCTATTTGTATTGTCAACCGCAGAAAAACAATGATCACCCGACACCAAGGAGGTATGCCATGACAACCACAGCCACAAGACCTGTTTTCAAGAAAGAGGTTTCAAAAACCCGCCCTGTCTGGAAAAATCAGAGAGACACCGCCCACCGTCCCTGCATCTGGATGCAGGCCGGGGTAACGGGGAAAAAGACATGCAACCAGTATTATGACTGCACCAGATGCAGGTATGATTCAGCCATGGAAAAAGGGGCGGCCGCGGGCCGGCATCTTTCCTGGCAGGAGGCCATGCGTCGGCAGCCAGGCCACCTGCGAATCTGCCGTCATGCCATGACCGGCCGGGCCGACATGCGCACCTGCCCAATGAACTACAACTGTGACCGGTGTGAATTTGACCAAGTGTTCGAAGACACCCTGACCCATAGCCGAGGCCATGATCCTTCGGCTGTCACCCGGGTCAAGGGATTCGATCTGGCCACCGATTATTACTTTTATTCCGGCCACACCTGGGCCGCTGTTGACAGCGGCGGTGTGATCCGGGTGGGCATGGATGATTTTTCCTTCAAGGTCCTGGGAGGGCCGGACAAGTTCGATCTGCCCCTGGTGGGACAGGAACTGAATCAGGCGAAACCCGGTTGGGGGATTCAAAAAAAGGACCATCAGGCCGATGTCCAGTCACCGGTCAACGGGGTGATCACCTGGGTCAACGAGACTGTCAGGAAACGCCCCGGCGTTTCTCAGGACCATCCTTACGGTGACGGCTGGCTGTTCACGGTTCACAATGCCGACATCAAGGACGCGGTCAAAAATCTGATGGATGATGAAAAAAGCGTTCCTTGGCTGGACAGCGAAATCTCCACCCTTGAAACTATGATCGAAGAGATCACCGGGCCTCTGGCCACCGATGGCGGTGTGCTCAAACCGGATGTGTTTGCCAGCCTGCCGGCCCTGGGATGGGACCGACTGACCCGGACCTTTCTGTAAACATTTTTTTTAAGGGGGTGCCCCATGGAACTATTGAAAAACACTCAGCGGACCACCCCCCAGTGCCTGTGGATGCAGGCCGGGGTGGTCCAAAAAAAAATTTGCCACACCGATTATGATTGTACCGCCTGCCGGTTTGACCGGGCACTGAACCGGGTGTGCCGGCAGAACCGGGAACTGCTGGAACAGGGCATCACACCCCCCGGAAAAAAAGGGGGGTTGGTGTTCTGGAAAGACCGGCTCAAAACCCGGCCCCTGTCCCGGCGACCCTGCATCCACCACATGACCGGGAAGATCTCTTTCCGCTCCTGTCCCAGAGCCTATCACTGTATGGATTGTGAATTTGACCAGTATTTTGAAGACCATTTCAAGGTCCATACCGTGATTCAGCCCATGGCTTATCAAACTGTTGACGGTGTGATGCTGCCGGCGGGATATTACCTGTCTGCCGGCCATACCTGGGCCAGAATCGAGGATCGGGACAGGGTGCGCATTGGTATCGATGATTTCGCAGCCCGTCTGTTAGGAGAGATTGACGCGGTTTCAACCCCGCTGATGGGACAAACGGTCCGGCAGGGCCGGGCAGGATTCACCCTGTTCAAAGAGACCTGTCCCATCCGGTTCTCATCTGCGGTGACCGGGGTCATCACCGAGGTGAATCCGGCCATTGACAATGATCCCGGGCTGATCACCTCTGCCCCTTATACCAACGGGTGGATCTGCATGGTGCACTGCCCGGACCTGAAAAGAGACCTCAAACAGCTGCTGTTCATGGAGGAAGGCGTGTCTTTCATGGCCGGCCAGATCAGAAAACTTCATGACCTGCTGGAGGAGTCCACCCAAATGAAAGCGGCGGACGGCGGTCATCCGGTATTCGGCATTCTGGACCATGTTCCGGACACCCTCCGGGACCGGCTGATACACTGCTTTACGGGTCCATGGCATTGAGGCTGTCGGCCAGCAGAATACTGCAATACCGGCAGAAACGGTTCATTTTCCGATCCACATCCTCGATTTTCCGGCAGTAGTGCATGATACAGCGGGGGTCTTCACAATGGCGCAGATCAAAGGTATGACCCAGCTCATGGACCGCTTCCTTGGCAATCCGTTCAATGATATCCGCCATTCTGACGGATTCACGGGATGTCATCAGGCGGGCCGTGGAAATGACTGCGGCTCTTCCCCCCAGTTGGGCTTCACCATACACATGGGTGAGGATGGGAATAAACAGATCCTTCCGGGTGATGGCCACCACCTTCAGACACTCGGGAGGCGCGGCTTCGGCCAGCCTTTCCAGGATCCGGGTGGAAAAATACTGGTTTCGCGTCACATCATATGCAAACTCGATGTCCGTCAGCAGCGGCTGGATCCGGGTATATCGCCTGAACACGGTTTCGATCTTTTGGGCCACCGCACCGCTGATATCTTGGGCAATATGCCCCACCGGGGATACCAGAATCTGATCCGCTGATGATTTCATGAGCCCCGGGTGCCTGTCAGTCGGGTTTCAGATCATACCGCTTGATCTTGTTGTACAGGGTGGAACGGTCAATACCCAAAATGCCGGCTGTCCTGGATATATGCCACCCGGTCCGGGTCAGAATGGCCTGAATATGCTGTTTTTCCACATCTTGCAGCGACACCCCGCCGGACGAAATCGAAGGATCCGTGGAGGCGCCGATGGGCAGATCCTGCGGAGTGATGGTACTGGTTTTACACACCACCACGGCCCGCTCGATGGCATTGGACAGTTCCCTGACATTGCCCGGCCAATGATAGAGCATCAGTTCGTCCATGGCATCCCGGCTGATGCGCTCCACCCCCCAGTTCACCTCCCGGGTGAACTTTTCCAGAAAATGGTTTGCCAGCAGCGGGATATCTTCTTTTCTCTCCCGCAGCGGCGGCATGGTCAGGGAAATAACATTGAGCCGGTAAAACAGGTCTTCTCTGAAACGCCGTTCAGAAATGGCCCGGGTCAGATCGGCATGGGTGGCCGCAATCACCCGAAAATCCGCGGTGAGGGGCTGGGTGCCGCCCACCCTGTAGAACACCTTGTCTTCAAGCACCTGGAGCAGATCAATCTGCATGCGCATGGATATTTCGCCGATTTCGTCCAGAAACAGGGTCCCGCCGGATGCCATCTCCAAGCGGCCTTTTCTGGTTTCCTTGGCATCGGTGAACGCCCCTTTCTGATGCCCGAACAGCTCACTTTCCATGATATGTCTGGGAATGGCCCCGCAGTTGACCGCCACAAACGGGCCTTCCGCCACCCGGCTGGACGAATGGATGGCCTTGGCGGCCAGGCCCTTGCCGGTGCCGGTTTCACCGGTGATCAACACCGTACTCTCCGTATCCTGAATATCCTGAATCAGCTTGAAGATCTGCTGCATGGCCACGGACTGGCCGATCATGCTGTCGAACCGGGTCTGTTCCTCAAAAACATCTTTCAGAAATGCATGCTCTTTGACCTTTTTCCGGTGTTCCAGCAGCTTCTGGATCATCACCCCAAGTACATCCGGGTCAAAGGGTTTGAGCAGATAATCGTGGGCATGGGACTTCATGGCCTCGACCGCCGACGGGATGGACCCATAGGCCGTGATCATGATCACATCGATGTCCGGATACTGCTCCTTGACATGGGACAGCACCTCCATGCCGCTGATGCCGTCCAGCTGGATATCCAGCAGGATGATATCAAATCCCTGTGTTTTAAGCCGCTCGAGGGCCTCTTCGCCGCTGGGAACGGTGTCGACGTAAAAACCATCCCGCTTGAGCCAGTCTGCCAGGGATTCCCGGATCACCAGTTCGTCGTCTACCACCAGAATTCTGGCCTGGGACATGTCTGCCTCCTTTTTTTTCTGCCCAGCCGGTCCGAAGCCGGCGGAGAACCGGCTTTTTCAACCGTCCCGGCGCCGGCCTGTCAACGGATTTCCACCAGTGTCTCCCGGGGGTGGCGACGCCGGGGAGGCTGTTTGCCTGCCCTGTATCCCAAAGCCACCAGCACTGCCACCTCAAACTGTTGGGTGTCAATTCCCAGGACGCGCTCCACCCGGTCTTTTTCAAATCCCTCCATGGGGCAGGAGTCAATACCCATTGCCGCGGCAGCCGTCATAATATTGGCCAGAGCGATATAACACTGCTTGCTGCACCAGGCATACAGGCTCATCCGGGGCAGCACCTCTGTTTCCATATGGTGTCGATATTTTTCAATATATGCGGCAGTGGCATCATCGGGCAGTCCCCGCCGGCCAAAGCTTTCAGCAACATACGGATGACCCGGAACCACCTGATCCGGTCTGGTCAGGATCACAATCACATGGCTGCTGTCGGTTACCTGGGGCTGGTCCCAGCATGCCGGCCGCAGTTCCCGCCGGATGTCCGTCGATTGCAGCACCAGAAATTTCCAGGCTTCCATACCAAATGAGGAGGGGGAGAGCACCGCAGCCTCCAGAATCGTGTCCATGTCTTTGGCCGTGATCCGTCCGGCCGGGTCGAATTTTTTGCAGGCATGCCGGAAGTTCAAGGCATCGATGACAGCGTTCATGACGACATCTCCTTTGTTATCCCTTGGCAAACAGCGCTTTGACGATATGCGTGACCATGGCCGGGTTTTCCTTGAGCCGTCGGGTGGAATATCCAAACCAGTGTTCCCCGAACGGCACATACACCCGCACCTTATGACCGGCGTCCGCCAGACTCTGCCGCTGTTTCGGAGTGACACCGTACAGCATCTGGAACTCATACCGATCTTTGGGAATGTTGTATTTTTTGATCAGATTCAGCGCGCCCTCGATCAAGGGTTTGTCATGGGTGGCGATCCCCGGATAGATGCCTTTCTGAAACATGAACTCCAGATCTTCCAGATAATGCGCGTTGATCTCCTCGTATTTTTTATAGGCAATGGAGGCGGGTTCCACATAGATCCCCTTACACAGCCTGAAATTCAGATCCGCCTCATCGGATTTCAGATCCAGCATGGCTTCAATATCGGAACGGGTCCGTTTCAGATATGCCTGAAGCACCAGCCCCACGTTCTTGGGGAACTCGGCCTTGATCCGCCTGAAGACCGCAATGGTGTCATCCACGGTGGGTGAATTTTCCATATCAATACGGACAAAATTACCATAAGCCGCCGCTGTCGCAACAATATCCCGCATATAGTCGGAGCAGGTCTGCCTGTCCAGAAGAAGACCGAACATGGTGGGTTTGATGGAATAATTCCCCTGAACGTCCGTGGCTTCCATCGTGTTGATCAGATCGATATACTGATCCCGGTTCTCTTTGGCCTGCTCCATGTTCTCGATGAATTCGCCCAGGATATCCAGGGTGACCAGCGTATTGTTCCGGTTCAGTTCCAGGGAAGCATCCAGGGCCTGCTGGGTGGTTTTTCCGGCAATATATTCTTTTGAAAACTGCCAGACCAGCTTCTCCGGCATATGAGGAAGAATCTGACTGATAAGTTTATTTATCATGATGATCAAACTCCTTATATTGGATTTTCAGATACCTGCCCCTCAATGGTTAAACCATTACAAAAAAACAGTCAAGGATTATTCCTTATTTTAACCCAATTTGCTCTGAAATACCATTGCTCAGGCGATTGATCACAATCGGCCCGGTCATTTGACATTCTCCGTTGACAGTATGCGGATCACCTCACCGGGCCGGTCAGGACCAGCCACGGACAGGCCAATTTCCGGCCGGTTCAGACACCTGCCGACCTCGGCCATGGCTTTTTCAGGCCGGTTGTTTTCCTCACTCAGATGTGCCAGGATGATATGGTGCAGATGGTCATGGTAAAGCTCTGCCAGAAGTGTGCCGGCATCATGATTGGATAAATGTCCGGTGCGTGATTGGATCCGCTGCTTCAAATGCCAGGGATACGCGCCGTTGATAAGCATATCCGGATCATGATTGGATTCCAGATACAGAATGGTGGAACCGGACAGATGGGTCCGCACCAGGTTGGTCACCACTCCCAGATCCGTGGCGATACCGATTTTACAGGACTGCCAGGTCAACGTCAGTCCAGCCGGATCCGACGCGTCATGAGATATTGAAAAAGGATTCAGGATCAGATCCTGGATTTCAAACCGGGTCCCGCAGTCAAAATAGATCAGTTCCGGGACATGGCCCAGGCCGGTGCAGGCCTGGTGAGTGGCCGGGGTGATATAAACCGGAATGTTGAACCGACGCCCCAAAACGCCCGCCCCCCGGACATGGTCGATGTGTTCATGGGTAATGACGATGGCGGACAGACCGGCGGGATCCTGACCCACCGCAGCCATCCGCCGCTGAAGCTCCACACCGGAAAGACCCGCATCCACCAGGATGACGGTGTCCGGTGTGGAGACCAGCAGTGCGTTTCCTTTACTGCCGGAGGCCAGCGGACAGATGCAGAAGCAATTATCCTTTTTCATCCGCCTTGGCAGCTTTGTAGCTGAGCTTGATTTTTCCGTCCCGGGTGATATCCAGGACCTTTACCGGAATCACATCGCCCTCCTTGACCACATCCGTGACTTTCTTGACCCGGTAGTCGGCCAGCTCGGAAATATGAACCAGGCCGTCGGTGCCGGACTTGATATTCACGAACGCGCCAAAATCCGTGATTTTCACCACCTTGCCTTCATAAATGGCACCGATTTCAGGATCCAGGGCGATATCCGCCACCATGGCCAGGGCACGTTCCGCATCTTCCTGGTTTTCCCCGGCGATCTTCACCAGCCCGGAGTCATCCACTTCAATGACGGTGTTGGTATCCGCCTGGAGTGCCCGGATGATCTTGCCACCGGGGCCGATAATATCCCTGATCTTGTCCGGATTGATGGTGATGCTCAAGATTTTGGGCGCGTGGGGAGAAATGTCCTCCCTGTAGGTATTGATGGTTTTCAGCATCTCTCCCAGAATATGAAGCCGGCCCGCTCTGGCCTGGATGAGGGCTTTTTCCATGATCTCTCTGGACAGTTCCTTGATCTTGATATCCATCTGCAGGGCAGTGATCCCGGCTTCAGGACCGGCCACTTTGAAATCCATATCTCCGAAATGGTCTTCATCTCCCAGGATATCAGACAAAATCACGGTGTTGTCTCCGTCCTTGACCAGTCCCATGGCAATACCGGACACCGGCGCCTTGATGGGTACCCCGCCATCCATGAGTGCCATACACCCGGCACACACCGTGCCCATGGAGGAGGACCCGTTGGATTCCATGACCTCGCCCACCAGGCGGATGGTGTATTCAAAATCTGCCGGATCCGGCAGTATCCGCTCGATGGCACGGGTGGCCAGATTTCCATGACCGATATCCCGGCGGCTGGGTCCGCCGGCCCGCTTGACCTCTCCCACGGAATAGGGAGGAAAATTGTAATGCAGCATAAACGCCCGGGTCTCGTTGCCGGCCAAGGTTTCCACCCGTTGTTCATCCGGACCGGATCCCAGGGTCATCACACCCAGCACCTGGGTCTCACCCCGGGTAAACAGGGCGCTGCCGTGGGGCCTCCGCAGCATTCCCACCTCACAGGTGATGTCACGAATTTCATCAAAGGCCCGGCCGTCAATCCGGTGATTCTGTGTCAGGGTGATCTCACGGCTGACGTCCTTGACAGCCCTGCTGAAATTTTCCTTGATCTCCCTATCCTGGTCGGGATATTCCTGGATGAAATGTTCCACCACCTCATCCTTGTAGAGGCTTAACGCATTCTGACGTTCTATTTTGGTCTTGATCTGGACACGTTCGCGGATGCCGTCTCTGGCAAAGTCAACAACCTTGGCAGCCAGTTCCAAGTCACGTTCTGCGGGAACAAACACTTTCTTTTCCTTGCCCACGCTGTTTTTCAGCTCTATCTGCAGATCAATGATGGGCTGCATGGCCTCATGGCCGAAATAGATGGCATCCAGCATGTCTTGTTCCGACACGATATTGGCACCGGCTTCCACCATAACCACGCCGGTTTTAGACCCTGCCACAGTCAGATCAATATCACTTTCCATCATCTGTTCCAGGGTGGGATTGGCAACGAAATCACCGTTGATACGCCCCACCTTGATGCCGGCAATAGGGCCGTCAAACGGAATGTCTGAAATTTCCAGGGCGGCAGATGCTCCCACCAGGGCCAGAATACCCGGGTCACACATTTTATCGGTTGACAACACGGTGGCGATGACCTGGGTTTCAAAATTATATCCTTCTTTGAACAACGGTCGGATGGGCCGGTCGATCTGTCTGGCCCGCAATGTTTCATCCTCAGAAGGCCGGCCGATCTCCCGCCGGAAATAGTTACCCGGGATCCGGCCCGCCGCATAAATTCTTTCCTGGTACTCCACGGTCAACGGCAGAAAACTCACATCCTCTTTGGGATTTTTGGCAGCCACTGCCGTCACCAGCACCACGGTTTCTCCCAGCTGGACCACCACGGCACCGGATGCCTGTTTGGCCATTTTCCCGGTGCTGATGGAAAATTCCCTGTCACCGATTGTCGCTGTTACTGTTTTTTCCATGATTTCTCCTTGATTAATGGTTAAAAAAGGCGGAAATCCATTGAAAAAATACTTAAAATAATAAACCCGCATGTGTATCATCCAACAGATCGCTGGATGGCACAGATGCGAACTTATTTATTCGTATTTTCAAGAATTGCCGCCCGGTCAACTGCAAAAAGCCGGTTTTTGACTTCAATGCAGTCAAAAACCGGCTTGACGTCATGTTATCTTCTGAGTCCCAGCTTGTCGATCAAAGACCGATACCGGTTGATATCTTTTTTCTTGACATAATCCAGCAGGCTTCTGCGCCGGCCGACCAGGATCAGCAGTCCCCGCCGGGAATGGTGATCTTTTTTGTGCACTTTCAAATGTTCGGTCAGATAGCTGATGCGGTGGGTCAGAATCGCTATCTGCACCTCGGGAGACCCGGTATCCGAGTCATGCAGTTTGAACTGCTCGATCATTTCTTCTTTGTTTTCTGCTAATAAAACCACGTTCAGACTCCTTTATCTGGAATAAATAATTTCCGGCTTTCATCCGGCCGGCGTACCGCCGTTCCCGGACCATCCAATATTCCATTCAGACGGTCCCGGTGATCTGCCGGATGGCCTTTGCTGAAACCTGCACCCTTTTCGATCCAAAGGGGCAGATCTTTCTACCATTTACACATTGAAAACGCAACAATAATTATATCCTGTGCCGTTTGGATCCGCTTCTATCAAGGCGATGAGCCGATTCTGCGAATCCGTGACCCGGATCGGGGACGGTCCCGGTACCGGCGGTATCTGAAAAGACCCGATATCCTGGTCAGACAGTCTGCCGCCGTGACCGATTTTCTCCGCCAAGGCCTCATCCGCCTGTATTCCGGGCAGAAATGACAGACAGTCTGTCATGGGAACCAGCCAGTGTTCACGGGGATGACCGGACAAGGCTTCCAGATCATGGGCCTGATCCAGTGTAAAATGACTGACACCGGTCCGGCACAACGCAGCCAGATGCGCCCCGCACCCCAGTTTCGCTCCCATGTCATGGGCCAGGCTCCGGATATAGGTCCCCCCGGAACAATGAATATCCAGTTCAAATTCCGGGAAGTTCACGGCCGTCACCCGGATGGAGAAAATCTCGATGGGCCGGGCCGGTTTCTGAATCATTTTCCCCTGACGGGCCAGTTTATACAACGGCTGTCCCTGGTGTTTCAATGCTGAAAAACTCGGCGCCACCTGGGACTGTTTTCCTCTGAATCCGGCGGCCGCATCCTTCACCCGGGCCGGATCAATGGCGGCCAGACAGTCCGGATCAGCTTGATTGACAATCTTTCCGGTCCGGTCGTATGTATCGGTTTCAACGCCCAAGCGCACCCGTGCCCGGTACCGTTTGGCACCGCCCAGAAAAAACCGGGATAACCGGGTGGCCTGGCCCAGGGCGACCGGTAAAAGACCTGTGGCAAAAGGGTCCAGCGTGCCGGTGTGCCCGGCTTTTTTCACCTGAAATATCTTTTTGACCTGAGCCACCACCCGGGCGGAGGACATCCCTTCCGGTTTGTTGATCAGCACCATGCCGTTTGTCATCGATACTGCCGTTTTGTCACACAAAAGGGATTGTTACGCAAGTTCACCGTTATCTGATTCCGGATCTTCAGGCAGATCCTTGACCACTGATTCGATCAGGGCATCCATTCTGGCGGCTTTGTCAAATGAGTCATCGTGGAAAAACCGAAGTTCCGGCATGTATTTGAGTCCCAGCTGGGGAGCAATATGCTTTTTGATAAACCCTTTGGATTTTTTAAATCCGGCCAGCGTGTCTGCAATCCGGTCTTCATCGCCGAAAACAGTTACATAGACGCTGGCCAGTCTGAGATCCGTGGTCATCTTGACCCGGGAGACCGTCGCCATCTCAATTCTGGGGTCACTGATTTTTTTGGTCAAAAGCTCCGTAATGGCCTGATGGATCTTCATACTGATCCGTTCGGCCCGGGTATAGGGTTTCATCAGTTCTCTTTCTGGGGCGTATATTTTCTTTCTTCCACTTCATAGCACTCGATGATATCGCCCGTCTTGATATCATTGTACTTGGCCAGACCGATGCCGCATTCATATCCCTGTTCCACTTCCTTGACATCGTCCTTGAAGCGCCGCAGCGATGACAGCTGGGTGTCACACTTGATCACCCCTTCTCTGAGCAGCCGAACCTTCTTGCCACGGACCACCTTGCCTTCGGCGATATGGCATCCGGCAATGGTGCCGATCTTGGGCACCACAAAAGTATCCCGGACCTCGGCCCGGCCGATGATGATCTCATGGAACGTGGAAGGCATCATACCATCCAGGGCCGCCTTGATATCATTGATCACGTCATAGATGATATCATAGAACCGCATGTCCACGTTTTCGTCCTTGGCCAGTTTCCGGATCTGGGGGGTGGGCCTCACATTGAATCCGATGATAATGGCATCCGATACACTGGCCAGTCCCACATCCGATTCATTGATGGTCCCGACCCCGGAATGGATGATCTTGATATCCACTTCCTCCTTGGCCAGGTCTTTGAGGGAATCGTTTAATGCTTCAATGGACCCCTGGACATCCGCCTTGACGATCAGTTTCAGCTCTCTGATTTCTTCGGAACCCAGGTTTTCGAACATCTTTTCCAGGTTGGCCCGGCTCTTTTTGGCCAGCTCCTTGGCCCGCTGCTTCTGCATGCGATGGCTGGCAATCTGCTTGGCATCCTTGTCCGAAGCCACGGCCACAAATTCATCTCCGGCATCCGGCACACCCGAAAGGCCCACGATCTCAGCCGGCGTGGAAGGTCCGGCTTCTTCGATGCGGTTGCCCAAATCATCGATCATGGCCCGGATCCGCCCGGAATGCAGCCCGCAGACAATGGCATCCCCGTCCCGCAGAGTCCCTTGTTTCACCAGCACGGTGGCCACTGCCCCCCGACCGGTATCCAGACGGGATTCCACCACATACCCGGCGGCGCTCCGGTCCGGATTGGCCTTGAGTTCCAGCACTTCGGACTGAAGCAGCACCATTTCCAGCAGATCATCGATCCCTTCACCGGTTTTGGCGGAGACCTTGACAAAAATCACATCCCCGCCCCAGTCTTCGGCCAGAAGTCCCAGCTCGGCCAGCTCCCGCATGATTCGGTCCGGATCCGCACCGGGTTTGTCCATCTTGTTTACCGCCACCACCACCGGGACTCCTGCAGCCTTGGAATGGTTGATGGCTTCGATGGTCTGGGGCATGACACCGTCATCCGCCGCCACCACCAGAATAACGATATCCGTGACTTTGGCGCCTCTGGAACGCATGGCGGTAAACGCGGCATGGCCCGGGGTATCCAGAAAGGTGATCCGACCGCCGTTGGGAGTCTCAACGTTATAGGCACCGATGTGCTGAGTGATGCCGCCGGCTTCACCGCTGGTGATCTTGGATTTCCGGATGACATCAAGAAGCGAGGTCTTGCCGTGGTCCACATGGCCCATGATGGTCAC
>JBFLKI010000100.1:0-24519 GCA_040883135.1 Desulfotignum sp.
CAGGCCCACAAACGCCCCGAACACAGCCCCCATGAGACCGGCAAGCAGGATGAGCACCGGCCAGAAATGGGTTATGAACATGTGGTTGTCCCCGATCACCTGGCTGAAGGAGGCCACGGTATAGGCTCCGATGCCCACGAACGCGGCATGGCCGATGGAGATCAGCCCGGCGAACCCCAGCAGCAGGTTCAGGCCCATGACCGCCACGATGGCAATCAGGATGTTGTCCAGCACCAGCATGTATTTGTTGCTGATTTCAAAGACCAGGGGCCACCCGAACAGAATGACCAGAAAACAGGTGAAGATGGTCCGGTCCAGGTGGGTGAAAAAGGTTCTCTGCTCTTCTTTGTAAGAGGTGAAAAAATTTCCGGTCGCTAACCACCGATTCTGTGACATAGGCTACACCCGCTCGATTTCATGGATACCGAACAATCCATGGGGTTTAAAAAGAAGGATGATCAACAAAATGATATACGGCATGACATCACCGGTGCCGTTAAGCCCGAAATTGCCGTCCAGGTATCCCGAGGCAAACTGCTGGATCAGCCCCATGATGATGCCGGCCACCACCGCCCCTAAAATGGAATCCAGGCCTCCCAGGATGACCACGGGAAACACCACGATCCCAAAGGCATGCAGGGTCTCGAAATTCAGGCCTGTGATGTTGCCGATAATGCATCCGGCAGCGGCTGCGGACAGTCCGGCCGTGGCCCAGGCCAGTCCGAACACCCGGGGGACGGATATGCCCACGGACATCGAGCCGAACTGGTCGTCGGACACAGCCCGCATGGAAATGCCCACCGTGGATTTTTTAAAGAACCAGGAAAAGGCCCCGATGAGCACAAAGGTGATGATCACCCCTACCAGCTGAGTCCAGGAGATGGATACCCCGCCCACCACAATGGATTCAGTGGGCAGAAACGTCGGAAACGAAAAGTTCTCCGAGCCGAACGGGGTCAGGTAGATCAGTCCGTCAAAAATGGATGCAAGCCCGATGGTGACCATGATCACCGAGATAATGGGTTCTCCGATCAGGCGGCGCAGAAAGATCCGTTCCACGCTCATGGCCAGAAAAAAGGTGATGAGCATGGATGCCAGGAATGAAAAAAAGATCGGGACCCCGAGCCGGACGGTCAGAAAAAAAGTGATAAACGCACCCCCGGCAATGATCTGGCCATGGGCGAAATTGGCCACCCTGCTGGATTTGTAAACCAGTACCAGTCCAAGGGCGGCCAGGGCATATATGGACCCCACCACGATCCCGCTGACTACAATTTGAAAAAAATAACTCATCAGACTCCTTTCACCGTGTAAAATGCGATTCGGGTTTTCACGGAGGTGGTCTGTCCGTCCTGGTACTGGAAGGATGCTTCCACCTCTTTTTCACTGATGTCCTCATCATACAGGGCTTCATACAGCTCCTGGTAGCGTTCCTGGACAAATTTGCGGCGGATTTTTCCGGTTTTGGTCAACTCGCCGTCATCCACATCCAGCAGTTTATACAGCAGGGCAAACCGCTTGATTTTAAAGTGTTCTTTTTCCGCCCGGGAGTTGACATCGATCACCTGTTCCATGATCAGGTCCGCCACCTCTTTTTTCTTGGACAGATCCATGTAGGTGGTATAGGATAACCCTCTGTCCTCGGCCCATTTACCCACCACAATGGGATCGATATTGATGAGGGCTGCCACAAAATCCTTTTTGTTGCCGAAAATCACCGCTTCCTTGATATATGGGCTGAATTTGAGGGCGTTTTCCAGAAACATGGGCGAAAACATCTCTCCCTTGTTGTTGTGCATGACATCAGATACCCGGTCGATGACGACCAGATGCCCGTTTTCATCAATGAATCCGGCATCTCCGGAATGCAGCCACCCGCCTTCCAGAAGTTCTTCCGTTTTTTCCGGCAGTTCGAAATACCCCGGGGACACAGAGGGCGATCTGGACAGAATTTCACCTTCTTCAGAGATTTTGCACTCTGTGCCGGGCAGGGGCTTGCCAACGGTTTCAGGCCGGATGTCCCCGTCTCTGTGCATGTATGCGATACCCGTGATTTCGGTCTGGCCGTAAATCTGTTTGAGATTGACCCCGATGGCCTGGTAAAAGGTGAACAGTTCCGGCCCTAACGCGGCGCCGCCCGTGTAGGCCCGCCGCAGCCGGAGCAGCCCGATCTGGTTCACCAGGGGCCGGAAGATGAACTGTTTTCCCAGCCAGGCCTTGAACCGGAGCATGGCCGGCATGGCTTTTCCGGTCATGCGGTAACCGGCCGCTTTAATGCCGATCCGGATAAAGTAATTGTACATCAGTTTGTTGAACCAGTAGGACTGGTCGATCTTCAGCCAGATCTCCGACCGGATGCCTTCATAGATTCTGGGGGCCCCGAACATGAAATGGGGGCCGATCTCCTTGAGATCCGCCATGGCGGTTTCAACGGATTCCGGAAAATTGATGGTAATCCCCGTGGCCATGGCCACACCGAATGAGTTCATCTGTTCCCCGATCCAGGCAAAGGGCAGAAAAGACACATATTCATCGGTTTGTTCCAGCGGGTCCACCTGGGTGATGCGAACGCCCATGTTGATATAGTTCTTATGGGTCATCATGGTGCCCTTGGGCAGTCCTGTGGTGCCCGAGGTCAGGCACAGATGGCAGACATCATCGGGACTGCCCTGGTCCACCAGAGATTCGAACAGGTCAGGGTCTTTGGCATGGGCGGCATCCCCCATCTCAAACAGGTCCCGGATATTGATGAACCAGTCGTCGGCCATATAATCGCGCATCCCCCGGGGATCTTCGAAAATGACCTTTTTCACATTGGGGATCTGGTCCCGCACCTCCAGGACCTTGTCCACCTGTTCCTGGTTGTCGCAGAATACGACAGAGATTTTCAGATACTGGATGATCTGGGCGATTTCCGCCGGCATGGTGGTCTGGTATATGCCGGCCGAGATGGCGCCGATGGCATGTCCCCCGATGGCCACAAACAGCAGCTCCGGGATATTGTCCGAAATAATGGCAATGGTGTCGCCCTTGCCCAGACCCAGGGCTCTCAAGCCCATGCCGGTTTTTCTCACATAATCATAATATTCTTCCCAGGTGTAGGCATTCCAGATGCCGTAATCCTTCTCCCGCAGGGCAGTCCGTTTGGGGGATTCAGCCACCCGCCAGCGCAGCAGTTGGGGGATGGAAAAGTTCAGCAGGTGTTCATTGTGGCTCATGGTGATTAATCCTCCCCGATATAGGCTTCGATTACTTTGGGATTATTGGCGACTTCCTTCGGGGTGCCGGATCCGATGACCACCCCGAAATCCAGCACATAAATCCGGTCGGAAATATCCATGACCACCCCCAGGTCATGTTCCACCAGCACCACGGTGATGTTGCGCTCTTTCTGGATATCCATGACGAACCGGACAATGTCTTCTTTTTCCTGGATGTTCATGCCGGCCATGGGTTCGTCGAGCAGCAGAATCTCGGGGTCCATGGTCAGGGCCCGGGCCACCTCCACTTTTTTCTGAAATCCGTAGCTCAGGCTCCCCACCATGCGTTTTCGCACCGGTTCCAGCTCCATGAAATCAATGACATCTTCCACGGCGGCCCTGTTTTCCGCTTCGATCCGGGAGGCTTTTCCGTAAAAAATGCTGGCCTGGAGAAACGAGTAGGTCAAATTCTGGTGCCGGGCCAGCAGCAGGTTGTCCAGCACCGACAGGCCGGAGAACAATTCCAGGTTCTGAAAGGCCCGGGCGATCCCCATATTGGACACCTGATGGGGCGAGGCATGGGTCAGGTCCTTGTCCTTGTAAACGATTTTTCCTTTTGTGGGGTGGTAAAATCCGGAAATGCAGTTGAGCATGCTGGTTTTTCCCGCTCCGTTGGGTCCGATGATGGAGGTGATCAATCCCGGCTCGATGGTCATGTCCACATTGGCCAGTGCCTTGAGCCCCCCAAAGTTAAGGGTCACGTCTAAAATGTTTAATTGCGCCATAAAGAATCCAAATGCTGTGGGTTATTGGAAAAAACAGCCGTTCCCCTAACCGCCGGGTGGCGGTTTTACGAGAACTGATGTTTTATTTTTTCCCGATCAATGGTGCCGGCCCCTGTTTTGGGAAGATCCGGTATGAATGCCACATACCGGGGCTTTTTGTACCCCGCGATCAGGGACCCGGTGAACCGGATCAACTCGTCCGCTGTCAGGGTCTTGTCCGGGTGCAGGCTGCATACGGCTTTGATGCCTTCGCCGAATTTGGGATCCGGCACGCCGAACACACACACTTCCTTTACGGCGTCATGCTGCATGATGGCCTGCTCCACCTCTGCCGGAAACACGTTTTCACCGCCGGGTTTGATCAATTCCTTTTCCGCTTTTCTCCCCTTGAAAAACAGGAAACCGTCCGAATCGATCATGCCCAGATCTCCGGTGTGATGCCAGCCGTTCCGGAACGTGTGCGCATTCAGTTCCGGCGCGTTCCAGTATCCCTGGAACACCAGGGGACCCCTGACAAGGATTTCACCGGTTTCTCCGGCAGGCAGGAACTTGTCAAAGTCATCTGCAATTCGGATATCCGCCAGGGGTGAAACCGCACCGGCAGAACCGGCGCGTTCGAAATACGGAGAAAACGTGATCAGGCCGGATGTCTCGGTCTGTCCGTACATGGTCCAGAAAGTGGTGCCGGTGGTGGATTCCCACCGAGTGACCGTGTCCGGTGCATCCAGCCCGGCAGCAATCTCCAGGCTTTTCAAATCATAGGTGCCAATGTCAATGGCGTCTAAAAGATGGGTCAATATGGGAGGGAAAGACCCCAGATGGGTCACTTTCAGGTCTTGAACAAGGGTGAGGGTGTCAATGGGGTCGAATTTTTCCAGTATGGCGTTTTTCCCGCCGGCCTGAATGACGGCCAGGGCCAGGTTCACGCCCATGATGTGGAACAGGGGCAGGATGTCGGCCACGCAGGAAGACGGTCCCATCCGGTAATGGTGAATCAGCTGCAGGTTGGCAAGCATGATGTTTTCCTGGCTCAGCACCGCCCCCCGGGGCTTGCCCTGAACGGCGGCCGTATGGATGATCAAAAAAGGATCGGTGTTCCGGCAGGCAACCGGCGTAAAATCAGCGGGGTTTCGGTACCACGGGGAGAGGGTTTCATCCGGCCCGTCCACCACCAGGTACTGATCCAGAAACGGACACTGGGATACCAGCAGGGATGCCCGGGAGGCCATGTCACTGTCGCAGATGATTATTTGAGGCGTGGTGTCTTCGGCGATATGCCTGATTTCACTGTCGGACAGGCGCCGGTTGATCAATACCAGCGTCAAGTTCAGGGCGGATGCGGCCCCGAACAGATGAAAAAAAACCGGATGGTTTCGGCACAGGACCGCCACGCGTGTTCCCGCGGCCAGTTGGGAAAGTCCGGCAGCCAGGCGCTGAGTCTGGTCATACAGTTGGGCAAAGCTGGTTTTCTGTTGATTCCAAAGGATGGCGGTTTTTTCATTGAGGAGCCGGGCGTTTTTTTCGTAAAGATCGAAAAAGCGTAACTGGTGCAGCTGGTTCATGAATCCCCCTTGGAAATAGAATTTGCCAAATCAAACATAAATGTCAGTATTGTACAGGTTCAAAAATCGTTTCAAATACCCGGGTCCAAAGAAGAACGAGCGCTCAGTCTCGCCACAACTTTAGTTGTAATGCAATTGATTCCGGTTTGTCAAAGAGTTTTTTCATATTTTTTTCTCATATGGGAAACTGACTGAAAATATCGAATATCCGGAATTCAGGCAGTCGGGTATCCCGGTGCAGAACCGGCATTGAAGAATGTTTCCCGGACAGGCCTCGCCCGGGTTGTCCTGCAGAAAACGGCAGCGCTGGGATTCCATGTGGATGGAAAATCCCAGACGGTCGGCAAACAGCTTGATGCGCAGCAGATCCACGCCTTTGCCCCCGGCATTGAAATCATACGGGGTTTTGGTGGAATAGTCTGCGGTTTTCTGAACCGAGAAAAATCCTTCAAAAATTCGTTTCTGATCTTCCGTTTCAATGCCCACGCCGAAATCATGGACCGTAAAGACGACACTGCCCCCTTTCCGCCGGGCGGAGATGTCAATGCGGCCATGGTCCGGGGTGTTTTCTATGCTGTTTTTGATCAACCCGGTCAGGGTTTTTTCAAATACATCCCTGGGCAGGCGGATTTTCGGCAGATTTTCTTCCGGATTCAGGGTGATTTCCAGATCTCTGAAGGAAAATGCGGGAGTCAGGGATTGAAACAGGTCCGCCAGCGCCCGGTTCAGATCGATATCCCGGTAGTTCAACGCCGGGGAGCTGAACTCTTTTTCAATGACCGCCGTGACCACTTCCATGGGATCTTCTTCATCCAGGTGCTGTTCAATCAAGGTGGCCAGCTCATCTTTGCAGGTCTGGAGCATGACCAGCAGCATTTCCCTGGCCCCATAGACCTTCTTGTCCATGATGTCCGCGGTTTCCTCCTGGATCTGCACGATGCGGTTCAGATTGCGCTGGATCCGTTCCAGGGTGGACGCGGTTTTGATCTGGGGCAGTTCCGACAATTTTTTCTTGAGGATCTGCAGGGAGCCGGTGAGCACGGCCACCGGGGTCTTCAATTCATGGGACAGGTGGTTGATGGCCTTGTCCTTGGCCCGGTTCATGGAAGCCACATCCAGGTAGGCGTCTTTCAGGGCCTTGGCGAATCGGGCATTTTCAATGGAAATCCCGACTGTACTGGCGATCATGGTCATCAGTTCCATGTCATGGTCATCAAACCGGTTCTGTTTTTTGTTGATCGCGCATAAAATGCCGGTGATGCGGCTGTCGCTCCGGATGGGAACACACAGGATGTTCCTTGTCTTGTATCCCATTTTGCGGTCCCGCTCGGGATAGGGATTTGCCGACCGGTCCGCCTCGTTGTCCATGGCCGGTTTCCCGGTTTTCAATACATTGCCGGCCAGCACTTCATCCAGGGAGAACCGGATCTTTCTGGCCCGCTGTTCCGTGGTTGAGTCGTCATAGGCGGCCCCGAGAAAAAAAAGGTCGTTTTTGATTTCATCATAAAGCAGCACCACCGCCCCTTCGGTGTTCAGCAGCCCTTTGATTTCTCGGGTGATATAGTCCATGAGGTCTTCGAGTTCCGGGTATTCGGGCAGGGCCGCACTGATGCGCATAATGGTCCGGTTGTTGGCAGCCAGGCGTTTTTCTTCTGTAATGTTTCTGAGAATCACGAAATGTTCACCGGTCCGCTCTTTGGACCAGGTATAGGAGGCGGCCCAGATCACGACATCCAGCAGATGACCGTCTTTGGTGAACCGCTGGGTTTCGTAGCGGGTGATTCGCTGGTTCTGCCTGAACCGGTCCAGCATCCGGCTGGTTTCCTCTTTCAGGTCGTCCGGCACGAAATCAAGGATCCGCCCTTTGATTTCGGTGAGGTGCCAGCCGAACACATGGGTAAATGCGGGATTCACATAGGTGACATGACCGTTTTTATCATAGAGGATAATGGGGTATGGAATGAATTCCAGTACCTGGTGATAGGTCTTGTAAAGATCGAACACCTCCTGTTCTCTGGCTTTCTCAGAGGTCACATCCTGGAGGGTTTCAACCGCTCCGGCGATGTTGCCGCTGTCGTCAAGCACCGCGGCAGCGGTAAAGAACAACCATCTTCCGGCCGGAGGCAGGTCCGGAAAAAAATCGGTGGCCGCAAACAGCTGTTTGTTGGCCAGGGCTTTCTTGTATTTGGGGCCGTACAGGGCAAGGATCTGGTCGTCCGGAGAATTGTCGATGATCAGATCCGCCATGACCGGCCGTTTTTTGGCGTAAAACGCTTTCCATTGCCAGTCGGTACCGATCATGTCTTGGGCGGTGTATCCGCTCAGTTCTTCCAGTGCCTGGTTGTAATGGGTGATTTTGTGATGGCGGTCCACCACGAAAATGGGGATGGGGGCTTTGTGTATGATATTTCTGAGCAGCTGGTTTTCCGCTTCCAGTGCCTGGATCTTTTTTTCGAGTTCAGCGATCTCAGCAGCACGGTCCGCCATAAAAACTCCAAAGGGCTTTACAACATTCACGTATGTTCGTATAACACTCGGGTAATGCGATGTTGCCACTATATAAAATCATTGAATCAAATTGCAAGGATTTTAAGAGGTGATGAACAAGATACCTGACTCCAACATCAAAACCGAGATTCTCATCCATGATCTCAAAGTACCGATATCGGTCATCAATGCCGGCGCCCGGTCCCTTCTGGAGCGGCAGGACACATATGGTCCTTTGACGGAAAAGCAGATCAAGGTGCTCAATCGGATTGTCCGCAATACACTGGCCACCCAGCGGCTGGTGAACGATGTTCTGGAATTGGGGCGTTCCAGGGAAGGGGTCATGATCTGTTCACAGTTTACCGTGGCGTCTCTGGTTGTGGGGGTTCTGGTGGAGGTGTTCGATCTGGCGGACCCCAACGTGGCGGATGCGGTCAGAAAAGTGGCCACCTATAGCGACCTTCAGGAAGTGATCGCCGGCGCCGGGGTGACGCTTGATTTTCAGAAAGCCACCTGGGAGGCCAGCGTGTGTCTGGATGCGGCCAAAGTCAGACAGATTCTGAGAAACCTGGTGACCAACGCGTTCAAACACCGGACCGCCCGGGTGGACATTCGGGGAAACATCGAGAACAGTCATCTGTCTTTGTGGGTGAAAGATGACGGCCGGGGCATTCCCCGGGCCGATCATCAGCGCATATTTGAAACCTATTTTACCACCGGAGGGTCTATTGAAGATGCCATTCAGAGCCATGGCCTGGGCCTGGCCGGTGTGATGGTGCTTCTCAGGGACATGGGCGGGGAAATGGTGCTGGTGTCGGATGCCGGGCATGGGGCGGAATTCAAGGTGTGCATCCCCTTGACTTGAGTGAGTCAAAAATCAATTTTTATTTTTTTCTGCCATTCCGGCCCGAACAGCTTGTCAAACACCGGTTGGACAAAAGAGAACCACCGGGCATTGGCCTGCCGGCCCTGTTTTCTGGCCGACAACACATCCGCCAGAAACACGGAGATGTCCACCAGTTTTTCCTTGGGGATGTAGGCGTCCGCTCCCTTTTCCAGGGCGGTTTCCAGATTTTCCGGTGTCAGGGCATGGGCCGTGAGCATCAGGGTAGGCAGATTCATGCGGCGGGTGATTTCCAGAAGCTCATACCCCCGGACACCCATGATATCCAGCACAGCGGCATCATAGGTATGGGTGTCCAGGTATTCCACGGCGGTGGCGAATGACCCGGCCGTGTCCACCCTGCACATGTGCAGCAGCTCCTCCATGGTTTCCAGGATATCCGGTTCATCATCCACCACCAGGATACGTTTGTCTTCAAGGATCCGGCGATCGTCCATGAAACCGTCCTACAGGTCGACCCAGGTGTCGGCTTCATTGCCGCAGGAAGTGCAGGTGCCGGTTCCCTTCACTTTGACAGGGGTGTTCTCGGTTTTCTTTTTTTTCTGTGCCGCCTCCACCTCAACCCATTGGCAGGTCACAACCATTTCCGCCTCATTGCCGCAGTTTTCACAGGTGCAGACCTGTTTGAATTTTTTTTCACTCATGACTGGTCTCCTTCATGATTTGGATTCTTTGATCATACGTTATATATAGTACTGAATGCATCGCTTGACCAGCATAAAATAAAATATGCCTGACAAAATATGCTTGACAAAGCAACGGTGAAACGGTCTTATAACGGAATACTTTTTTTTTGATTATAGGTGGATAGTTGTGCCGTGAAACAGGAGGGAAACATGGACATTGCAGTTACCCGGGTTGCCAGACCCGGCACCCGGCCAAAGGATGAAGATCTGGGATTTGGTACCGCGTTTACCGATCACATGTTTGTCATGGAATATTCCGTGGAAAAAGGATGGCATGATCCGCGTATCGAGCCGTTTGCCCCGGTATCGTTGTCACCGGCGGCCATGGTGTATCACTACGGACAGGCCATATTCGAAGGGCTCAAGGCGTATAAGACCCCGGATAAAAAAATCCAGCTGTTTCGGGCCAGGAATAATTTTGAACGCCTGAACCGCTCTGCCCGGGGGCTGTGTATCCCGGAAGTGGACATCGATTTTGTCATGGACGCCATGAAGCAGCTGATCCGGCTGGAAAAGGACTGGATCCCGGAAACCCTGGGGACGTCTCTGTATATCCGGCCGTTTATCATTGCCACGGATCCGTTTCTGGGGGTGAGGTCCTCATTCACCTTCAAGTTTTTCATTATTCTGTGTTCAGTGGGGGCGTATTACTCGGGAGGTCTGGCCCCGGTCAAGATCTGGGTGTCCAAAGATCATGTCAGGGCGGTTCCCGGCGGAGTGGGAGAATTCAAGACCGCCGGCAACTACGCGGCCAGTCTCAATGCCGGAGAAATCGCCAAAAAACAGGGATATGCCCAGGTGCTGTGGCTGGATGCCCTGGAAAGAAAATATGTGGAGGAAGTGGGGGCCATGAACATCTTTTTTGTCATCGATGATGAACTGGTGACTCCGAATCTCACCGGCAGTATCCTGCCCGGCATCACCCGTTTTTCAGTGATCGACCTGGCCAGAAAATGGAAAATGCCCGTGTCGGAAAGAAAAATCAGCATCGACGAGGTGTTTGACGCCCATGACACGGGCCATCTGATGGAAGTGTTCGGTTCCGGCACGGCGGCGGTGATTTCGCCGGTGGGGGAAATCTGTTACGGAGACAGGGTGCTGCACATCGGGGACGGCAAACCCGGCCCGGTCGCCATGAAGTTTTATGATGCATTGACATCCATCCAGTATGGAAAGACACAAGATACGGAAAACTGGATCGAACCCGTAGATTAGGAGGTGAGATGGCCAGGAAAAAAAAGCCCGTCCCCATCGGGAAACGAATCAAGCGGGCCCGGCTGGACAGGAAAGTCACCCTGGATACCATGGCCAACGAGACCGGCCTGGCAAAGGATGTGATCAAACAGATTGAAAACGGAGACAAGCGTCCGTCTGTCGGAACCCTTCTTCAGATGTCCAGGGTCCTGCAGCTGGATTCCGATTTTCTGCTCAAAGATCCGGAAGAAGCCCGGGAAAAAAGGGTCCAGGCCTATACCAAGCGGACCGATCAATATGCCTACACCCCTTTGACGCCCGGTGTTGAAAATCAGCATTTAAAAGCGTTTCGTATTGTGGTGGAAGCCGGCACCCGTCATGAGGGGGTCGGATTTCAGCACGAAGGAGAGGAGTTCGTCCACGTGCTGGAGGGGCAGGTGGAGGTCCAGGTGGGAGATCATGTCAATGTGCTGACCGCCGGTGATTCTCTGCATTTCAATTCCGGGGTCAAGCATGACCTGCGCAATTCCGGACAGATGGATGCAACCCTGATCGTGGTGGTTTACGTTCCCTGACAGTGATGGAGGTGGCACAGAATGCTCTTTAAATTGACCGATGAACAGAAAATGATCCGGAACATGGTCCGGGAATTCTCCAGAAAAGTGATCGCCCCCACGGCGGCGGAACGGGACCGGACCAAAGAATTTCCGGCGGAAAATTTCAGGCAGATGGGGGAACTCGGGCTCATGGGCATGATGATTCCCGAAAAATACGGCGGGGAATCCGCCGATACCGTGTCCTATGTGCTGGCATTGTCTGAAATCGCCTATTCCTGTGCGTCCACCTCTGTGGTGATGTCGGTGCAGAACTCCATCGTGTGTGAAAGCCTCAACAATTTCGGCACGGAAGAACAGAAAAAGCGGTTTCTGGTCCCTCTGGCGTCCGGGGAGATGATCGGCGCGTTCGGACTCACCGAGCCGGATGCGGGATCCGATCCCGTGTCCCAGGCCACCCTTGCCGTCAAAGAGGATGACCATTACATCATCAACGGCACCAAGCGGTTCATCACGTCCGGCCGGCACGCCAAAGTGGTGCTGGTGACGGCCAAAACCGACCCGGATGCCGGCCACAAAGGGATCTCCTGTTTCATCGTGCCCAAGGACACCAAAGGCCTGATCGTGGGGCATGAAGAAGACAAAATGGGGCTGAGGGCCTCGGATACCACAGACTTGATTTTCGAGGATTGCCGGGTCCCGGCAGCGTGGATGCTGGGAAAAAAAGGGGATGGGTTCAAGATCGCCATGTCCGGTCTGGACAGCGGGCGTATCGGGATTGCGGCCCAGTCCGTGGGCGTGGCCCAGGCCGCGTTTGATGCGGCGGTGTCCTATGCGTCCAAAAGAAAGCAGTTCGGGGTGCCTGTCACCAAACATCAGGCCATCCGGTTTCAGATTGCGGACATGGCGACCCAGATCGAGGCGGCCCGGCAGCTGATGCTGTCGGCGGCGTCCATGAAGGACCGGAAAGAACCATACACCAAAGAGGCCTCCATGGCCAAACTGTTTGCCTCGGAAATGGTCAATGAGGTCACGGCCCGGGCCATACAGATGCACGGCGGATACGGATTCACAAAGGATTATGTGGTGGAGCGCCTGTACCGGGACGCCCGGGTGTTCACCATCTACGAGGGCACCTCGGAAATCCAGCGCATCGTGATTTCCAACAATATCCTCAAGGACAAACGCAAACCTTAAATAGACGGGGTCAGGTCATTTTTTCGACGGAAGTCAACGCAATGCCTGACCCTTTTTTTTAGAAGAATGAGGCGGCGTAGGCCACGTCTTCCGGGCAGAACACGAACAGGCATTTGCCGTCGGCATCGGACACGGAGCCGTACACGTAATTGATGTTGATCTGTTCTTCACCGAACTTTTTGGCGATTTTGGCAAATTCGCCGGGCTGGTTGGTGATGTCCACGGCCACCACTTCCTTGGTGTCGAACAGGTAGTCGTTTTCCTTGAGCAGGGCGACCGAGGCATCCGGATTGTCCGTGAGCATCCGGACCAGGGCAAACTCGGCAGAATCCCTGCGCATCGAGCTGTAACTGGCCGACGATGCCAGGCGTTTCAGGGATTTCCCCCGGGCCTCGAACAGGTTCTGGACATAGGCGGACGCATCCTGGATGGTGATGGCGTCGATGTTGATGCCGGCCTGGCCGAACAGGTCGGTGAGCCTGGCCAGCTCTCCGGGCACATTTTTCAGAAACAGGGAAATTTCAATTCGGATCATGGCGGTCCCTCTTTGATGGTCGGTTGTGCCGGGGCCGTCACCAAAGCGACACCCCCGGCGGATAAAAAACGGTTATGCCGTCTGTGCGATTTTCACGCCCCGGTCGAACGCATCCATGTTCAGCGGGATGATTTTCGGCTTGGCGGCAAACTCTTCTTTCACACATTCCTTGAGCAGTTCCAGGTCCACCAGCTTGCTTTTGGCGGCAAACGCGCTCAATGCCACGATGTTGGCGGCGCGGACCGATCCGGCTTCAATGGCGATGTCATTGACCGGCACCACCAGCTGGGTGACGTCGGTGCGCTGACTGGTCACCGGAATCAAAGAGGAGTTGATGAAGATGATGCCGCCGGGCTTGACATCGTTTTCAAATTTTTCCAGGGACGGCCGGTTCATGGCCACCAGGTGGGTGGGGTTCTTGATGATGGGCGATCCGATGAGCCGGTCGCTGATCACCACGGTGCAATAGGCGGTACCGCCCCGCATTTCCGGACCGTATGACGGGATCCAGGCCACGAACGATCCCTGCTTCATGGCGGCATACGCCAGCAGTTTCGCACTGAGCAGGATGCCCTGGCCACCGAATCCGGCAAATTTTATTTCTGTCTGCATGGGTGTCTCCAAACGTATTAGGGTGAAATGGATGGGTTTTTTATTCCGGTACCTTGTAATCTCCCAGCTCATAATAGGGCAGCAGCGTGTCTTCGGCCCATTTCAGCGCGTCCACGGGGGACAGTCCCCAGTTGGTGGGGCAGGTGGAAACGACTTCCACGAAACTGAAGCACCGGTTTTCCAGCTGATATTGGAACGCCTGCTTGATGGCCTTTTTGGCCTTGTTCACCTGCTGAGGCTTGAGCACGGCCTGGCGGGTGACATATGCCGGGGTGACCAGCTCTCCGAGCAGGTTGGCCATGCGGATCGGCATGCCGGTCTCAGCGGTGTCCCGGCCCATGGGGGCGGTGGTGGCCCGCTGTCCCGGCATGGTGGTGGGGGCCATCTGGCCGCCGGTCATGCCGTAGATGGCATTGTTGATGAAAATGGTGGTGAATTTCTCCCCCCGGTTGGCCGCATGGATGATTTCCCCCATGCCGATGGACGCCAGGTCCCCGTCCCCCTGATAGGTGAACACCATCAGGTCCGGGCGGACCCGCTTGATGCCCGTGGCCATGGCCGGGGCCCGGCCGTGGGCCGCTTCCTGGAAATCGCAGTCAAAATAGTTGTACGCCAGGACCGCGCAGCCCACCGGGGCGATGCCGACCGTTCTTTCCTGAATGCCTAATTCATCAATGGCTTCCGCCACCAGACGGTGAACAATCCCGTGGGTGCAACCGGGGCAGTAATGGGTGTGGGTCGTGGAGAGGGCCGTTGGCCGTGAAAATGTTTTTCCCATGGTGGTCTCCTATAACAGTCCTTTGATGATTTCGATGATTTTTTCCGGTGACGGAATCTCCCCGCCGCACTCGCCGTAAAATTCCACCGGCCGGCGGCCTTTGACACAGCGTTCCACGTCCTCCACCATCTGGCCCATGCTCATTTCGATGCTGATGACCGCTTTGCAGCTGTCTTTGCCCGCAGCATCGAACACCTGTTTTTCCGGAAACGGAAACAGGGTTTTGGGCCGCAGCATGGCCACCTCGATGCCCTCGGACTTGAGCATGTCAATGGCGGTGCGGCACACCCGGCTCATGGTGCCGTAGGAGGTGATCAGCACCTGGTAGTCGGTGTCGGCATTGTACAGCTCCAACTGCACCTCCTCTTTTTTCATCTGCTCGTATTTGGCTTTGAGGATCAGGTTGTTGTTGTTGAGTGCCGCGGGATCCAGAAACAGGGACTTCACCAGATTGCGTTTCTTGCTTTTCCGGTGCGCCATGCCGTTGGTGGCCCAGTCGTCCTTGTTGGTGGGCTCGGTTTTCAGGCCGTCCGGGAACTCCACGGGTTCCATCATCTGTCCGATCAGCCCGTCGCCTAAGATCATGACCGGGTTGCGGTATTTTTCCGCCAGGGTAAAGGCCTGCATGGTCATCTCCACGGCTTCCTGGACCCCGTCCGGCGCCAGGACCAGCAAATGGTAATCTCCATGGCCCCCGCCTTTGGTGGCCTGAAAATAATCGCCCTGGGAAGGCAGAATCCCACCCAGTCCGGGGCCGCCCCGCATGATGTTCACAAACACGGCCGGGCACTGGGCCGCGGCGATATAGGAGAGGGCCTCGCTCATCAGGCTGACGCCCGGAGAAGACGAGGTGGTCATGACCCGCTCGCCGGCACCGGCCGCGCCGAAAATCATGTACCCCACCGCCACTTCGCTTTCCCCCTGAAGAAACACGCCCCCTTCTTCGGGCAGGCGTTTGGCCAGGTATTCCGCCACCTCGGACTGGGGGGTGATGGGATATGCAAAATAGTTCTTACAGCCCGCCCGTATGGCAGCCTCACCGATTGCCTCGTTTCCTTTCATCAATACTTTTGCCATTATTTTTTTTTCCTTTGTTCAGGCGTCCTGGGTTTCAACAATCGTGATGGCCACATCCGGACACATGATGCAGCAGATGCTGCATTTGATACAGTCGTCCGGCCGGGCCTGATATACGGGAAAATGTCCTTTGGCATTCACCTTGTCGGTGATCTCCAGAACATTTTTCGGGCAGAAATTGACACACAGACCGCAGCCCTTGCAGCGCTCCTCGTCAATGATGTGTTGAAATGCCATGTGTATGACTCCTTGTGTTGTGTTTGATTTACAATGAGTTTTCGGTCCAGGTTCCGACAGGTTTCCACGGGGGCACCAGGTGTCTGTCAATGGTCAGCACCGGGCAGGTGATCCGGTCCGGGTCCAGCTGGGACCGGATGTCCGGGGTGGCGGTGATGAATTCCACCGGCAGCCCGGTTTTGGCCGATACCTGTTGCACCAGGTCGTATCCCTGGTAAATATGTGCCACGGATGTGTCGTCCATCAGGTTGGCGTTGGACACCAGGCCGGTGATCCTGATTTTGCCGCGGGCCTCGATCTGCCGGCCGATTTTCAGGCATCCGTCCACATCGTTGGTGAACGGGCGGAACGCATTGATCACCTGAAGCATGCGGATCTTCCGGTCTTTGAGCACCGCTGACAGGGAGGCCAGCACCGTGACGCCCACATCATCCCCGCCGGCATCCAGAATGGTGACATCCGCGGGATTTCTGAGAATGTCCGCCACGGCCGGGGCCAGGATGGGCAGGTCCGCATGCAGGTACTGGCGGTCCGGCAGCACCACCTGGATGCCTAAAGCTTCCAGGTGGATTCTGGCTTCCCGGGTCCGGAAATAGGGGTTCACCAGGTCCAGGTCGGCAATCGCCACGGATTTGCCGGTTTTCCGGCACGCCGCCGCCAGGTTGACGGCGGTTTCCGTCTTGCCGCTGCCATAGTTTCCCGCCACGATTACAATATCTGTAAAATCCATGGTCATGATTTATGGGTCACCCTTGTCGAGATAAAAACAGCTAACCGGTTATTAAACCAAATTAGATTTTTTTTTGCAAATTGTTTTTTGGCTTAAAATGGGTTTCATTCAACAAACCAACGATTTCCCGGACTTCGGCTGCGGTCAGGCGCCGGCTTTTCCGGACGCTCATCTGCTTGACGGCCGCGGTGATGAAAGGCAGTTGATCGGGTTGAAACAAAATGTGGTGATGAGTCAGGTATTTTTTGACCAGGTGGTTGCCGCACAACAGGTTCAGGTGAAACTCCGGGGTGGTGCCGGCCCCGTAAAGGTTTTTTGCATGGGTGCCGGCCACGTGGGTGTTCGCGGCCTGTCCGAACACCGGCGTGGCCGCATGGATCAGGCCCTGGCCGGTCTGTTCTCTGACAATCTCGTCCACAAAAAGATAATAGTCCCGGACCGCATCCGGGCGGTCGAGGGAGAACCCGGTCTGAATGCCCTGGCAGGCCAGGATCCGGGAGGTGAGATACAGGTCCCCGATGCCGTTGCGTTCGCCGATGCCCGACACCGACACTTCCAGCATTTGAGCGCCTGCCAGCACCCCCATGACGGAATTGGCCGATGCCATGCCCAGATCGTTGTGGCAGTGGATGGAAACCGCCATGTCGCCAGCCAGGGCCACGGCGTGCCCGGTCCGTTCAGACACCTGGTTGGGGGCCATGACGCCGGAGGTGTCCGGCAGGGAGAGAATATCCACCAGGCGGTTCCGGCCCAGGAACCGGATGCCTTCTTCCAGCTGGTGCAGGGGGGTTTTCCCCATGTCCAGCATGGCCAGGCTGATGACGGCATCCGGCCGGGCCCTCCGGACAAGATCGATGACCGGGATCAGCTGTGAGAAGGTGTTTTGCGATTCCCGGGGCGGGGCATCCGGGGGCAGGTGCAGATGAAAATGGACGTCCCGGATACCGGTGTCCACCAGGATCTTTGCATCGGGCGGAAACGCCCGGCCCAGGGCCGCTACCCGGATGTGGAACCCGTTTTGTCCGGCATGCTCGGCCAGGGCTTTGACCATGGCGGCTTCTTCCGGGTGGGCGGACGGGTATCCGGCCTGGCAGATATCCACGCCCAGGGCTTCCTGAAACGCCAGGATCTTCAATCGCTGGTCATAAGAAAACACCACGCCCTGGTACTGCATGCCTTCCCGGATGGTCTGGTCGATGAGGGTGATCCGTCTCAAAACCGCTCCTTCGGGGGGTTGAAATATCCGTGGATCAGCCGGGGAAAGGCCTGTTTCAGCGAGGCGATCAAAGCGGCCATGCCCATGGCGGTTCCGCCGGGGTCGGCGGCTTCCATGGCCGCCACATACCGCCGGGGATCGTAGTTGAGGTTGCGCCACTGGATCATGTTGATGTCGTGGGTCCGGATGAAGTCAAACAGGGCTGCCGCTTCTTTTTCGGAATCGGTGAATCCCGGACAATTGAGATAGTTGATGGACACAAACCGGTGAAGGGACCGGGCGGTGTCGATACTTGTCACCACATCCTCCCACCGATAGGACTTCGGCCTGAAGTAGGCGGTGTAGGTTTTTTTGCGCACGGAATTCAGGGACACCCGCATGCTGTCCAGCCCGGCGTCACACAGGGACCGGACGTGTTCCGGCAGGCTCGCATTGGTGTTCAGGTTGACGGTGCCCTGGTCCGTGTGCGCCCGGATCTTTTGAACCGCCGGTACGATGACGGTGTGCGCGGTCAATGGCTCGCCTTCGCATCCCTGGCCGAAGCTGACCACGGCCTTTGGCACCTGCCGGATATGTTCCAGCGCGACCTGGGCGATCTCTTCGGCGGAGGGCGTGAACGCGATCCGGTCCTGGCAGGCGTGCAATCCTGTGCCGGACTGCAAAGAGATGCATCCCAGACAGTCGGCGTTGCACATCCGGGAGGTGGGCAGCGGGGCCTCGTAGCGTTTGAGAAAAAAGTTTTTCCCGGCCGGGCATCCATACTGGAGGGCACAGGTTTCCAGGTGCCGCATCAAACGGTTGTCCGGATAGGTTTTCTGCATCTGCCTCACCCCCTGGATTACCTGGGTTTGGGGCATCTGCCGGAGGTCCTGCCGGGGTTCGGCATCCACCTGAAGGGCGGCGGACCGGAAGCGCTTTCTGCCGAACCCAACGGCCCCGTAAGCGAAGAGCGGCAGGGGCCCGGCATCGGCCGGGGCTTCGTACGCACAGAAATGGCGGTTCACGTATCCCGGGGAATTGAACACCGCCACGGCAAAGAGTTTCTCATCGGGGGCATACGGGTTTTCTGTCAATGTTTCAAACCGGTCTTCCATTCGGTTGTAGACGACCGGGGCCCGGTCCGGCAGCATCATCAGCTCGCTGCCGTGGGGCATGGCAATGGTCTGGTCCCGGGTCAGCAGCACGGGCTGGTCCCTGGAAAACCCGACCGCCCCGTATCCCTCCAGGTCGAATATCTCTCCGTTTACCGAAGCGGCGACGGCCGTGATCATCTGGGGCGCCCGGCGCATGTTCGAAGCAAATACCCCCTGTCTTGATGTATGGCGGATACCTTCATGGGCTGGATTATAAATCAATGCGCAAAACGGTGCAACCATAAAGCATCTGTGGGGCAGCCTGCCAAAGATGAAATAACTATTGCCCTGGCGGCCCGCTTGACGGTATATTATGAGGTTGAAACTGCAAATGAATCAAAAAAGGAAATGCACACCACATGTGTTTGGCCATACCTTCAAAAATAATCGAGATCCGGGGCGACCTGGCAAGCGTTTCCGTGGACGGCGTGATCCGGGAAACCAGCCTGGCGCTGCTGGATGATGCAGAAATCGGGGATTATGTGATCGTCCATGCCGGGTTTGCCATCAGCAAACTGGATGAATCCGCGGCCCTCCAGACCCTGGATGACATGCGCCGCATTCTGGCGGCGGATGATGCCTGATCCCTTTCTTCCGAAACAGATGCCTGATCCGGACCGTATTGCCAGCCAGCTTGATATCACGGGGGTCGTCCAGGGGGTGGGATTCAGGCCGTTTCTGTTTTCCCTGGCCGTCCGGCACCGGATCAGCGGAGAGGTTTCCAACACCGCTTCCGGGGTGCAGGCCTTGGTCGAAGGCGATCCCCGGGATCTGGCCCGGTTTGTGGATGATATCATGTCACATCCCCCGTTGCTGGCCCGGGTGGATGCGGTGAAACAGACCCCGGTGCCGGTCCAGGGCGTCACGGATTTCCGGATCATTGCCAGCCGCACCGGGACGTCCCGTGCCGCATTGATTTCCCCGGATGTGGGAGTCTGCGCCGACTGCCTCAACGAATTGTATGATCCCGGGGACCGCCGATTCGGGTATCCGTTCATCAACTGCACCAACTGCGGCCCCAGATTCACCATCATCGAAGATATTCCGTACGACCGGCCCGGTACCGCCATGAAACACTTTGTGATGTGTCCAACCTGCCAGGCCGAGTATGACGATCCGGCAAACCGGCGGTTTCATGCCCAGCCCAATGCCTGCCCGGTCTGTGGCCCCCAGGTGGTGTTGACGGACCGGCAGGGCCAAACGATCGCCGGATCAGACAGGGCCATCCAGCAGGCGGGGACCCTGTTGAAACAGGGGCACATTCTGGCGGTCAAGGGTCTGGGCGGGTTTCATCTGGCCGTGGATGCGGCCGATGATGCGGCGGTTCGACGGCTGCGCCGGCGCAAGAACCGGCCTCACAAACCATTGGCGGTGATGGCCCGGTCCGTTTCCGCGATCCAGGATTTTGTGCAGGTGTCTTCGGCGGAGCAGGCGCTGCTGTCCTCGTTCAACCGGCCGATCGTTCTGCTGGGGAAAAAAAAGGCGGCAGAGTCGGCCGGACCGGCGCCGTCACTGGCGCCGCTGAATTCCTGCGTGGGGGTGATGCTGCCCTATACCCCGCTTCATTACCTGCTGCTGGATGCCGGGCCTTCCGTGCTGGTGATGACATCCGGCAACCGGCCCGGTGAGCCGCTTTCCATCGACAATCAGGATGCGCTGGATGCGTTTTCCCACATTGCCGATTATTTTCTGATGCACAACCGGGACATCTATTTCCGGGCCGATGATTCCATTGTCCGGATTCAGGCCGGGCAGACCCGTTTCTTACGCCGGTCCAGGGGATACGCCCCGCTGCCGGTGACGGTGTCCGACGACCTGCCGTGTGTTCTCGGGTGCGGCGCGGGCATGAAAAACACCATTTGCCTGACCCGGAAACACCAGGCATTTTTGAGTCAGCACATCGGGAATCTGGACAATCAGGAAACAGCGGAATTTTATGACCGGACCGTGGACCATTTCAAGACCATTCTGGATATCGACCCTGAGGTCGTGGCCCATGATCTGCATCCCGGATATATGAGCAGCCGGTATGCTGAAAACCGCTTTCCGGACTCGCTGCCCCGGGTGGGGGTGCAGCACCACCACGCCCATGCGGTGTCCTGCATGGTGGAAAATGATCTGGACGAACCGGTGGTCGCCATTGTCCTGGACGGTACCGGATACGGCACGGACGGCGGCATCTGGGGCGGGGAAATTCTGGTTGCCGAAAGGGACAATTTTGCGCGCAAAGCCCATTTGAGATACCTTCCCATGCCGGGCGGGGATCAGGCCGTTCGCCAGCCCTGGCGCATGGCGGCGGCGGTGTTGCATACGGCGTTCGGCCGGTCGTTTCTGGAACTGGACCTGCCGTATATCACGGCCATGGACCCCGGTCAGCTGGCGTTCGTCTGCCGGATGATGGAACAACAGGTGAACACCCCGCAGACCTCCAGCTGCGGCCGGCTGTGTGATGCGGTGTCTTCGCTGCTGTGCATCCGGCATGTGATTTCTTTTGACAGCCAGGCGGCCATGGCGCTGGAAGCGGTGGGAACCCCTGATTTCAAAAAATCCCTCATCCCGTACCCCTATGACCTGACCCCTTTGACACCGGGTCCGGACGGGGTCGAATGTATCATCGACATAATTCCCGGCATTCGAGCGATGGTGGCCGATATTCAGGCCCGGGTGCCGGCGGCACGGATCAGTGCCCGGTTCCATCAGACCCTGGTCTATGGATTTTCCAGGGCCGCCCAGCAGATTGCCGCCGCCCACCACCTGGACAAGGTGGTGCTTTCCGGTGGCGTGTTCAACAATGATCTGATGTTTCGGGAAATGGCGGCGTCTTTGAAGAAACACCATCTTTCGGTGTACACCCATACCTGTGTGCCTGCCGGAGACGGGGGGATCTCTCTGGGTCAGGCGGCGGTGGCCGCGGCAATGTTGAAACGGGGCCGGGGTCTTCAGGAAAAAAAGGACATCCCGGTACAGGAGGCGATGTCATGGGACTGACCTGTATGAAAGCATTCAGGGACCCGGCCCTGGCGGCACAGCTGGTGGCGGCGATTGACCAGGAATGCGGCCCCCCTTTGCGGATCATGGAAGTGTGCGGCACCCATACCATGGCCATTTTCCGTCACGGTATCCGGAATGTGCTGCCGGAGGCGCTGACCCTGCTGTCCGGCCCGGGGTGCCCGGTCTGTGTGACCGCGCAAAAAGATATTGACGCGTTTGTGGCCCTTTCCCGGCAGCCGGACGTGATTGTCACCACATTCGGGGACCTGATGCGGGTGCCCGGTTCGAGCACGACTCTGGCCCGGCAGAAGGGGGCCGGCGCGGATGTGCGCATGGTGTATTCGGTGTTCGATGCCGTGACCATTGCATGGCAGAATCCTCAAAAACAGGTGGTGTTCTGTGCGGTGGGGTTTGAAACCACCATCCCCACCATTGCGGTGGCCGTGCTCATGGCCGCGAACCAGGGGGTGGACAATTTCTCCATTTATTCGGCCAACAAACTGACCCCGCCGGCCCTGGCCGCCCTGATGACCTTTGAAGGGATATCCATCGACGGATTTATTCTGCCGGGGCATGTGTCGGTGATCACGGGCGTGGATGCCTATCGTCCGGTGTTCGAAGCCCACCGGATCCCTTCTGTGATCACCGGGTTTGAACCCATTGATATCCTGCATGCCATTCTGAGCCTGGTCCGTCAGAACCGCTCGGGTATCCCGGCCCTGGAAAATGCCTACCCCCGGGCGGTCAGGGAATCAGGCAATCCCAAGGCCAAAAAGGTGATGCATCAGGTGTTTGACGTGTGTGACGCCGACTGGCGGGGCATCGGAATGATTGAAAACAGCGGTATGGCCCTGAAACCGGAATTCAGCCGGTTTGACGCCGGGCTCCGGTTCGAGCTGAACCTGAGGGATGTGGCCGAACCGAAAGGGTGTGCCTGCGGAGAGATCCTCATGGGGCTGAAAACACCGGTGGCGTGTCCCCTGTACAGGAAAACCTGTAACCCCATGACGCCGGTGGGGCCGTGCATGGTTTCCAGCGAAGGGGCCTGTGCCGCTTTTTACAATTATGGATGAATGGGAGCAGAGCAATGAACCCGGATGATACCGTGTTACTGGACCATGGTGCCGGAGGCAGGGCCTCCCATGCCATGTTTTCAAAAATGATTCTTCCGTTGTTTCACAATGACGCGCTGGCACGGCAGGATGACGGGGCCGTGTATCCGGTGCCGGCCGGCCGGATGGCGTTTTCCACGGATTCCTATGTGGTGGATCCGATTTTTTTTGGGGGCGGCAATATTGGCGATCTGGCCGTGAACGGCACGGTGAACGACATTGCCATGTGCGGGGCGGACCCGTTGTATATCAGTGTGGGGTTGATCATTGAAGAGGGGCTGCCCATAAAAGACCTTCAGACGATTCTCAAAACCATGGCAGAAGCTGCCGGCCGGGCCGGGGTAAAGATTGTCACCGGCGATACCAAGGTGGTGCCCCGGGGCAAGGCCGATAAAATATTCATTAATACATCGGGTGTGGGCATGCTGTTTGACGGGGTGGACGTGTCCGGCAGCCGGGCGCGCCCCGGGGATCAAATCATTCTGAGCGGCACCATGGCCGATCACGGGATTGCCATTCTTACGGCCCGGGAAGGGCTGATATTTGAAGGGGGTCTGAAAACCGATTCCGCGGCGTTGAATCATATGGTCAAGGCGGTGCTGTCATCCGGATGTGAGGTCCATGTGCTGCGGGATCCCACCCGGGGCGGGGTGGGCACGACCCTCAATGAGATCGCGGCGCAATCGGGTGTGGGGATGACCCTGTTTGAAAAAGACCTGCCCGTGAAAAAGACGGTCAACGGGGTGTGTGAGCTGCTGGGATTTGACCCGCTCTACATTGCCAACGAGGGCAAACTCATTGCCATTGTGCCGGAACAGCATGCGCAGCAGGTACTGGATATCATCCGGGCCGACGACTTTGGCAGGGATGCCGCCATTATCGGAGAGGTGACGGATCAGCATCCGGAAAAGGTGTTTCTGCAGACCGCCATCGGGGGGCGGCGGCTGGTGGACATGCTCACCGGGGAGCAGCTGCCCCGGATCTGTTAACCGGACACCCGCCGGGGCAATACCCGGCAGCGATCTGAAGCGGTTATCGGGTTTCCAGAATGTCGGTGATATGCTTTCGGGCGGTTTCCAGAAAGGCGGGCAGGGCACGGGCCAGAGGGTCTGTGAGGTCCGTTCCCCAGTCGATGGTATCCGGCTGGATGCCGATCACCCGCAGATAGGGGCGGTGTCCGCGCATCTGGGCCATGGAAAGAGAATCCAGCAGGTCGATGTCATGCAGGGACAGCATCTGTTTTTCATCTTTGCGCAGATCGTCTTCCTCCAGATGGAAAATGGTGCCCGGCGGGTGCCCGGCCCGGACAATATCCAGGACCAGGATGTTTTCGTATTCCTCGAACAGGTAGAAAATGTCCTGGGTAAAGGTGCCGCCGTCGATGAAATCCACCTGCGCCCAGGCATCTTTCTCCTTGAGCAGCGCATGCACCGCATGCACACCTATCCCGTCGTCCTTCATCAGGGTGTTGCCCACCCCCAATACCAGCAGCTTTTTCATAATTTGGGGTCAGGCCTGCGTTACAATAA
>JBFLKI010000101.1:0-4832 GCA_040883135.1 Desulfotignum sp.
CGGATCCTCAATCTGGACTGCACCGTGTTTGCCCAGGTGCCGAAACTGGGGCCGAAAAAACAGGAGATGGCAGCCAGCATCGCCCGGACCCTGTCACTGTCCCCGCGGCTTGTGACCGTGAAAGCCACCACCACAGAGCATCTGGGGTTTATCGGCAGAAAAGAGGGCATCGCGGCCCAGGCCATTGTATTGATTGCCACCCAAACCAAACCATCCATCAGGGATAACATGACATGAGCTTGAAAATATACAATACACTGACCGGTAAAAAAGAAACCTTTGTTCCCATTGAAAAAGACACGGTCAAGATGTACGTGTGCGGCCCCACGGTCTATGACACCAGCCATATCGGCCATGCCAGGTCTGTGGTGGTGTTTGACATGATCTTCCGGTGGCTGACCCGCATCGGGTATGCGGTCACCTATGTGCGCAACTTCACGGATGTGGATGACAAGATCATCAAAAAATCCAATGAAACCGGAGAGGCGTGTTCCACCATCACGGAAAAATATATCGATGAGTTCCACAACGAAATGGATGCCCTGAACGTGCTGAGGCCCACCATGGAACCCAAGGCCACCGAGCACATCGACCACATCATCGGGTTCGTGGAAAAACTCATTGAAAAAGGCAAGGCCTATGCCGTGGATGACGGGAACGTCTATTTTTCCATTGACGCGTTCGAACACTACGGCCGGCTGTCCGGCAGAAACCCCGAAGATATGCGGGCCGGTGCCCGGATCGCGGTGGAGGAAAAAAAGAAAAATCCACTTGATTTCACTTTGTGGAAACCGGCCAAATCCGGTGAACCCTATTGGGAAAGCCCCTGGGGAAACGGCCGTCCCGGGTGGCACATCGAATGCTCGGCCATGAGCCATGAGTATTTGGGCGAAGGCTTCGACATCCACGGGGGAGGCAAGGACCTGATCTTTCCCCACCATGAAAACGAGATCGCCCAGAGCGAGGCCCTGTTCGGGACCCGGTTTGTCAAATACTGGATCCACAATGGGTTTGTGGATATCAACCATGAAAAGATGTCCAAATCCCTGGGCAACTTCACCATGATCAAGGATGTGCTGGAAAGGTATTCGCCCGAGGTGATCCGCCTGTTTCTGTTGTCCAAGCACTACCGGAGTCCCATTGATTACAGCGAACAGTCCATGCACGAGGTGAACATGGGACTGGACCGGATCTACGGATTTCTGGAACGCCTGGAAAATGAAGGCATTCAGCCGGATGCCAGCGGGAACGGTCCCCTGTGGCAGGCGTTTACCGATGCCATGAACGATGATTTCAACTCAGCCAGGGCCCTGGCTGCGGTGTTTGAGACCGTGAAAAAAGGCAACAAAATGCTGGACCAGGCCCCGGAACAGCCGGACAAAGCCCTGATATCCGAACTGACACAGGTGCAAAACGACATGGCGGATATTGCCGGCATTCTGGGAATCTTTCTGGAAACCCCGTCTGCCTGGTTTGCCGCCAAAAAAGACAAAGGCGTGGCAGATATGGCGGTGGACCCGGCAATTGTGGAAGCCCTGATCGCGGAGCGGACCCAGGCGAGAAAAGACAGAGACTTTGCCCGGGCCGACGAAATCCGGGATCAGCTCCAGCAGATGAATATCGTTCTGGAAGACGGTCCTTCCGGGACCTCCTGGCGCTTTGCCTGACATTTCGACCCGGCTGCAGCCGGCACAGCGCTACCCCGCCGACATTGCCTGATCCGCGTGCAGAGCAACGATCCTGGATGATTCCCGGGCCGACAGGTTCACCTTGACCCGGAACGCTTTAAGACCGGTCACATCCGGCAGGTCGTCCAGGTCCAGACGCTCCAGATCGTTTTCCAGCTCGCCCAGGTCCGTCAGAAACCGGACGTGCTGCACAATCTCCTTTTCTTCGGCCGGATTGGCATAGACCACGGCAATGCGGCCCGGCTGGGTAAGGCGCTCCCCGGTTTCCTTGACCAGGGCTTTGTCCAGACGGGACTTGATGATCTCATGCCGCACATCATACGCCCCGTCCACATCAAACCGCTTCTCATCATACCGGAACCGGATGGACAACGACGTATGGTTGACCAGGATGAGATGACACACATCCAGCGGCACTTCGAGATCCGGCTTGATCATTTCCGCCTGCCGGGCCATGCTGCATGCAGTCATGATCTGCCACAGGATCATGTCCTTGATATGGAACCCTGACAGGGTGCCTGATGCCGTCATGGACGCACCGATATACATCATATAATCCACCCCGTCGGTCCGCCGTTTTTCAAAATAATGGGGAAATGTCTCCTGGATTCTGGCATCTTCTTTCTCAAGTGCATCAGCCAGTGCGGTATTGAGTGCGGCCACACTGTCCTCATAAGCCTTTCGCTTCTGCCGGATCATGCCGCTCACCGGATCCACGGCCCTGAGGTATTGATCGATTTTTTCAGCCATGTCTACCGATATTCCCCTGAGCGAATCAAAGGTCTGGGCCACCTCCTGGTTGAGCAATGTAAACACGCTGTTTTCATCGCTGGAGGTCACGCCATTGGACAGGGTGTCCAGCAGGGTGTCGATGCGGAACACGTATTCCCGAAGCAACGGCCATGGCCGCTCTTTGGCCGCTGATGTCAGGATTTTCCGGGCCAGGGTCAGCTGATGGGTCAGATCCTGCTGAATGCCCTGGTTTCTGGCACGGGATGACCCCCGGATGTCGGCCTGCCCGTAAAACGGGACCACCTCCTTGAAAACGATATTCTCCATCCGCTGGGACGGCTTTCCCTGACGCCGCGCCTCCAGATGGGCCAGGGCCGCCTTTTCGAACCGCCATTCCACGGATGGATGCACGGCTGTGCACTGCTCCTTGATCACGGTCTGGATCTGTTTGGCCAGTTCATCCTGGCCCCGTTTCAGGGCCACGGCAAACAGCGGGGTCAACTGCTCCATGAGAAGGGCTTCAAACGGTCCGAAATCATGGGGATGAGGAGAAAACACTTCCAGCAGTCCGATTCTCCTGCCCTGGTATTGGAGCGGAGACAGCAGCATGGAACGGATCCCCGCGCTCACGGCGTCTAACTCAGCCCGGATCTGGTTCTGTTTCTTTGACAGATCCGCCACCCGGAACACGGTCTTTCCCCGGGCCGCCGCCATCCATACCGATCCTTCCAGGTCTTTGAGGCAAAAATGGTGGGAGTTTGAAAACAGGCAATCCACTTTTGAGTGGTGATCATTTTTGGTCACCATGACCTGATCTCCCCTGAGAGAAGAGATTGACACCCCTAAGTCCGGCCGCTGGAACAGCGACTGAAGACGGGATTCGATCTGCTGAATGCCCGGCGACGAAAAAATGGAGTGATCATCCACCATATCCCGCTCCAAAGCGGACAGAATCGCTTTTTCCGTCACATCCTGAACCCGGATCATCACAAAGCCTCTGAATTCGAACCGGGACAGATCGATGGTCCGGCTCAGCAGTTCCAGGTCGGTGATATTGTCCAGGATCTGTTCCTTTTCCGGTTCCGATAAAGGCCGGGGCGTATCCACCGGGGTCAGCTCAACAAACCGGTAATCGGGAATCTCTTCATAATACCGGTCCAGTCCGGTGCGCTCGTCCGGGATCATCCAGGTGTTCAGATGGTTGGCAAACGGACCGGAGAACCCGTAAATCCGTTCCAGGACCAGGTAGTAGGCACTGAGAAACCGCCGGTCCATATCGGAATCGAATTTTTGCATCAGGGTGGGTTTCAAGGCATGATCCCTGTTCAGAAACAGCTGTTCAAACCCTGGTGTGGCATAAAACGCTTCAAACGTACAGGGAGCGAACGCCGCTGTCAATTCCCGGTCAAAGGATGCCGGAGGCACCAACGCCGTCATCAATGTATGCACCTGATCGGAATGCACTTCCAATGCAGATTTGTCTGATATGTCCCCTTGCAGCGCTGAGGGCAGCTGTGCCATGATTCCGTCAAAAAGGGGGGCCATCTGGGGGCACCGGGGAACCAGGCCGGTTTTCCAGAAATCGATCAACGGCGACAGACTCAGGATGGTTCGGGCCTGGTAGCATTCGCCGCCTGTCAGATGCAGGTCATTTTCCATGGATTTTCTCCCTTGTTGTCACCACCCGGAAGCATCAGCATCCAGCCCTGATTGTCCAAAACGCACCGATCAGGTCAGGAGGCGGGCTTCGGGCCGGCTGTTCAGTTTCCCGGCCGTGACATACGCGGTCAGGGCATCTTCAATTCCCGGATCAATGGGTGGTTTTTCGTAAGAGGCCAGCCGGGAGCCCAGGTTGTCGTATGCCTGAGCCTCCACCCGTCGGGCTCCGCTGCTGTGCCATCTTGTGTAATCCTTACGGTTGAACAGGCGGGAGGCGGACAGGTTCCGAAACTTCTGGAATGTGGACGGATGGGTCAGGTACTGCCCCCCGATGCCCACCTGGTTCACCAGGTCCGTGTCAATGGTCTCGCCGGACGGGATCACCGGAGTCAGGATGTTTCTGACCATGCGGCAGATCTCTTCATCCAGCAGCCATTTTTCATATCCCAAAGAGATATAGGACCCCAGCTGGCCGCAGGCATGGTAGATGAAATGGGCCCCGTTGCGCACCACCGTGGACAGCATGAGCATGCCTTCGGCCATTGCCTGTGCATCGGGCAGATGGGCGTCGGTGAGACTGCCCCCGGCCCGGCAGGGCAGGCTGTAGAATCCGGCCATCTGGGCCGTGGCACTGGCGATCTTGACGGCTTCGGACGTACCCACGGCCGACACCATGGTGCGCATGTCAATGGGCGCGGAACAGGACCCGTACAGCACCGGAGCACCCGGGTTCACCAGCTGGGTAAGCACCAC